>NZ_CP094508.1:0-211804 GCF_056341085.1 Pseudonocardia sp. 2-7 | reverse complement strand
CCGTGCCGAAGGACTGCCGTTCTCCGTGTCGTCTGTGGAACCTGGACGGATCAGATCGACTGACGACACCATCAGCGATCCACGCCTTGCCCAACGCCGGGCGCAAGCACCTCGTCGAGCTCCGCGAGTAGATGTGCGCCTCGAGGGCGGTCACCGATCGTGGTTGGTCCAGTACTGCTCCAGCTCCGGTCCGAGTTGCTCTGCCTGCTGCACGGGCAGTGAATGGGTGGTCTGTGGCCAGGTGGTGACCGCTTCAGTCCCTAGAGAACGGGCCCGGGCGGCGGCCGCGGTGCCGCCCGCCAGGGACTTGTCGCTGGCGAGATCCACACGTACCGGAACCGACAGTGATCGCCATTCCTGGTCGGTGAAGATCCGCGGAGCCAGGGTGGCCGCAGCGTAGTGTTTGGATCCCTCGTCGACCATCCCTGAGAGTGGCGTACGTTGTTGCACCTCCTCGACCGAGACACCGCCGATCTCGGCCAGCGCTCGATCCTTCCACTGCTGCGGCACGGGCAGGATCAGCAGCGCCGACCACAGGTACATCGATGTCGGTAGCTGGTGCAGCACCATCACCGGTTCGAGCAGGGTCACCGACGCGACCCGGCCGGGATGGGCACGTGTGTAGGTGGCCGCGATGGCCCCGCCGAAGGAGTGGCCGACCAGGTGGACGCGGTCGAGGTCGAGACCGGTGAGCGTCTGCTCCACCCAGGTGGCCTGGTCGTCGAACGAGGTGACGGGCACCGACTGGGTCGATAGACCGGCGTCCCCGATCGCGTCCATCGCGTAGAGGGTGCGGCGGCCGATCCAGTGGATGAGGTTGTTGGCCCACATCGGCGTCCCGGAGCGGATCCCGGGCAGTAGTACGACCGGCAGGGCGACTCCAGGCGCGTCACGGGTGGCCATCCACTCGTACACGCGCACAGAGCCGTACCCCGTGGCGACGTCGTGGATGTGGGTCGGCACCGGCAGGGTCGCCATCACCTCGTCGTAGGCGGCCCGGTAGGACTCGAATCCTTCCCGGCTGCGCCAATGCCCCACTCCCCGGCCCGGCGCCACGACCGCGACAGCCCTGTCGACCAACAGGCATGCCACCACCAGGGCCAGCAGGGCCTTCAGCGCACCGCAACGGCTGGTGCCGCGAGTCGAAGCGTCGCTCGTGATCACTCCTGTGGTTCCCGTCCGTCCATGGCGGTCACTGTGCCGCGTCGAGTCGAGCGTTCACACCATCGCCACGAGCTGATCGCGGCCTGCGACGCCGAGCGCCCCGCCGAGCGCCGCGGCGAGGCAGTCGAACGGATCGTCGGCATCGAGCGTGCCGAGGGCGGCGGCGAGCTCCGGCACCGTCCACGGTCCGTCCCGGTCGACCCCCGGTGCCGGTGACCACCGCGACGCGACCCGCAATGTCCTGCATCTCTGCTCCTCACTGCCCGTTGGTGGAGTCGCCGCTCGCTCAACTTCATCAGATGCTGTTGTACACTTACTGTACATACAGGTCGAGTGCAATACTTCACGCCATGACCGATGAGATGGGCCGGCGGGAACGCAAGAAGCTCGCCACGCGGCAGGCACTGATCGACGCGGCGGTGGAGCTGTTCACCGAGCAGGGCTTCGAGAAAACCACCGTCGCGCAGATCGCCGAGCGCGCGGACGTCAGTACCCGCACGTACTTCTTGCACTTCGAGACCAAGGAGGACGTGCTATCCGGTGAGGGCGACGCCCGGGTGGAGCTCGGCCTGAAGGTCATCGCCGAACGAGTCCCCGACGAAGGCCCCGACGAGGCGTTCGCGCGGGCGATGCGGGCAATGATCGACCAAGGCGAGCCAGGGGAGACCGAGCTCGGGCGCCTGCGGTACCGGATGGCGCTGGAGGCACCGAGCGTCCGGGCGAACCTGCTGCACCGCCGCCACGAGGCGGAGCGCCAGTTCGCGGTAGCACTGCTCGAGCGGTTCCCCGACGAGCTCGACGAGATCGGCGCGAACGCCACCGTCGCCGCCGTCATGGCCGCCACCTATGCCGCGGCGATCACCTCTCTCCTCCGTGGCCGGCCAATGGAGGGCATCCAAGATGCGATGCGCCGGGCGGTCGAGATCGGCATGTGGGGTCGCCGCCGGAACGGCTAGCTAAATGCACTTGCTGTAGAATTGCACTCATTATACCTTGGTCTGGTGCCGCGATGGCGACCGGCTACGGCTGAGGAGCGAGATCGCGGCCGGCCAGACCCAGCTCACAGACGCATCCCGAGGAGGAACAGGTGGCACTGACGCACTGGGCGTTCATCTACACCGCAGCGGGCAGCCCACCCGAGGGGCGGTTCACCACGGAGGACACCGGCGCCTGCCGGACCGTGCTCGTCGGCATCCCGAGCCCCGACCACGTCCTCGAGGTCGTCAGACAGCTGGTGGGTGACGGCGTGCAGCTCATCGAGCTGTGTGGCGGGTTCGGCCCGGTCTGGACGGGCAAGGTGATCGAAGCGATCGACGGCGCCGTACCGGTGGGCATGGTCGGATACGGCCAAGAGGCTGTCGACCAGGTCCACGCCATCTTCGCCTGACCCGCGCCTCGGCTGCCCGTTCAGATCGACGCGCTGCGGCGGCAGGCCACGACGCGGTGGCCCCTATGCCCAGAGTCCCGCCGGAGAGATCCGCAAGATGCGCCGGGCGCCCGGCCCAGCAAGGATCTCTGGCGGCAGCTCCGAGGCCCCTGTTTCCCACCACAAGCGGCAGCCCTGTCAGTCGCTGCCGGAACAACGAGAACGGTGACCACACATGTCGATCGAGGCGAACAAGGCCGTCGTCCGCCGTTGGCTCAACCGGGAGACCCGGATGGAGGTCGTCGACCCTGGCCACTACCGGGTCGTCGACACCCCGGGCATCCCCGACACCGACGACTTCGACACCATCATGCGATACGACGAGCAGGATGACTCCCGGAAGTATCTCCAGGACGTCACTGTCGATATCGGGGACATGATCGCCGAGGGCGACAAGGTGGTCCTGCGGATGAGCGCGACCGGCACCACGACGGCGCCGTTCACACACATCACCACGGGCGTCACGATCCCGGCAGGCAAAACGATCACGCGCCGGATCATCACCATTCTCACGGTGGATGACGGCAAGGTCGTCGAGGAACGGACCCACGAGGACCGGCTGGGCGTGCTCGAGCAACTCGGCCTGCCCCCGTCCATCCAGTAGCGCAGGACCTCCCGGACGACACGCGCAGGTCTGAGATCTGAGGAATGCGAGCGGACAGCTGACAGACTCCGCCGCGGGTGTGGGGACGCGACTTCGCGGGCGCTCGCGGAGAGATCAAGCGTCGGCACCTCGAACCTGGACGGGACCGCGTTGGTGCAAGGAGAAGCGGGCGTACTCAACCGACGCTCCGTCCCAGCTCGGTGGTGAGATCGCTCCAGGTCGGCCAGGCGACCCCTGTCTCCTGTTGCAGCAGCGCGCCGGGCAGCGTGAACGGCGGCGCCTTCTCAGGCCGTCGCTTCGCCTGCCCGACAATGGCGTCGTACAGCGCGGTCGTGACATCGAGGCGCGGGAACTGCTGACCCGTCAGCTCGGCGAACGATTCAGGCAGCGCAGCCGGTCCGCCACCCAGATCGGCTCCGGCCCCCACGCTGACCAAAGCGATCTCCGGTCGCTTGCGGGCCGCGAGGTCCGGGCTGGTGTGCAGCGCGATCGCATCCCACACGACCTCCACACGATCCTCGCTCAGGCCCTGCTCGCGGAGATGGTTCGCGGCGAGGTCGGCGCCGTCGAGCTCGAACCGCTGCTCGCCGTCCCCGCGATCGGTAAGCCCGATGTCATGCAGGACCGCGCCGAGGTAGAACAGCTCGTCGTCGTAATCGCCATCCATCCCGACCTGCTGGCCGAGGAACCGGCCGTAGAGATAGGTCCGGACGCTGTGGTGGAAGATCGCCGGACTCGCGAGCTCACGAACGAACGCAGTCGCGGCGTCGGCCAATGGGGTCCGGGGCAGGCGCAGGCTGGAAGTCAACGGTTCACCGCCAGGTCGGCCGCAGCCAGGATCGGCAGTACGCCGGGGACGGCAACGGCTGTGTAGGCGCGCCACAGGTACGGTGCACCCGGGATATCCGAGATGGCGCTTGCGGTGTTCAGCTCAATGACAGTGCGTGTCGTAGACATCTCGCTCCTCTGATGTGCCATCGAACCCTGGCCTGCGACCTCCGACCGTCGCCACAGTTCGACGTCTCCTCCTGGTGTGTTGCCCGATCGACATCAGCCAGTCTCAAATCCTGTGGTCGCGGCGACGTGCGACGGCAGCGGACCGGCGAAGTCGCCGGTCGACAACGTCGCCGCGGGCTCGACCAGCATCAGCACCGCACCAGCGGCCGAGCTGGGGCGATGCTCAACTCCTCGTGGCACGACATGCACGTCGCGGGGTCCGAGGCGGACGAGCTGCACCTCGTGCGACGCGTTCCGCCAGTGGATGTCGAGGTGCCCGGACAGGACGATGAACACCTCGTCGGTCTCGGGGTGGGCGTGCCAGACGTGCTCGCCCACCACTTTCGCGAGCTTGACCGCCCAGTCGTTGACCGTCGCCAGTACCCGCGGCGCCCACAGCTCGTCGAACGAGGCGAGCACGCGGTCGATGTTGATGACGTCGCTACTCATGAGACCCATCCTGTGTCGTGTGTTTCCGGTGCGGCGGCCGCCGGGGACGGCTACAGCAGGTGTCGTAGGTGGTCCAGCTTGGTGGAATTGCTGGTGATGGCGATCTCACGAATGCGTGGCTCGCCGACGGTGTCTTGGCCGACGATGATGACGATGGCGTGCCGTAGTTCGCCGTCGACGGACACCAGGAGGCCTGGTCGACAGTTCAGGGACACCGGGTGCAGAGCGACGCGGCCTGTGAATCTCTGCGCGGTGCCGACGAGGAACCGGCCGACGAGTTCTCGACCGATGATGGGTTTGCGCGCTGTGGTGACCTTTCCCCCGCCGTCGGCCACGATCCGGACGTCATCGGCGAGCAGATCGATCAACGGTTGGACGTTCCCTGTTTCGGCTGCGACACGAAAGGCGTGGACCAGACGCTTCTCGGTGCTCGTCGGGACGGGCGCGGTCGATGGTTCGTCGCTCTGGAGTACGGCCCCCGCCGCGCGGAGGCGACGGCGTGCGCGGCTGGTGAGCTGTCGTGTGGCGGGCGATGTCCGGTCGAGCATGCGTGCGATGTCGTCGTGGGGGACGGCGAAGACGTCATGCAAGAGGAAGGCCGCTCGCTCCAGCGGTGAGAGCTCCCTGCAGGGCGGTCAGGAAGACGTACTCGATCTGGGCTGCGCGCTGGACGCTGTCTGCGGGGCTGGTAGTGGAGGCGCCCGTCAGTACTGGTTCGATGAGTCGGGGGCCGGGGTAGATCTCCCGCTCACGGCGCCGGAGGACGTCGATTCCCAGCGTCGTGGCCGTGCGCGCCAGGTAGCTTCTGGGATCGCGGACGGTGGCACGGTCGACGCGTTGCCATTTCAGGTAGGCCTCCTGGGCCACGTCCTCGGCGTCGTGCACCGAGCCCGTGAGCTGGTAGGCGAGTTGGCGCACGAGCGGGGCATGGGCCAGGAACACCTCGTCGTCCTCCGGGCACGGAGCGTCGTGGCCGCTCATGCGAACTCCAGGGTGCGAGGCGCCCGATACTGGTGGGCGAACCGGAAGGGCACCACTCCCACGAGCCGGTTGACGATCTCGTTGCCCACGGCGCCGGATCGCCCGGACCAGTAGACACCGCGGGGCGAGTCATCGGCGTGCACGAACTGGACGAGGCCGTGCCCCCGACCGAGCGAGAGACACTGCGCCGCGAACCCGAAGCGGAACGGTAGGGGGTCCCGGCCTGTCAGGGACCGGAGGACCTGGGCGACGGTGTGCGCGGCCATCGGGACCGACAGGGCGCAGCTTCGCCGCAGTCCCGGCCTGGTCTCGAACGCCGCGCAGTCGCCGGCCGCCCACAGGCCAAGAGCGTCCCGGACGGCGGTGGTGGCATCGACGACGACCCGTCCGTCCTCGGTCACCGGTAGCCCCGAGTCGCGAGCGAGCGGCTGCGCGACCAGGCCCGTCGTATCGATCACTAGATCGGCCCGGAGTGAGGCCAGACCCGCGAGATCGACCCGCCCGTCCAGCACGCGCACCCCGAGCGAAGCGAGCCGGGCCCGCACCGCCTCGCCGGCGTGCGGGTCGAGCCGGGAGGTGACGTCCTCGGCCGCGTGCAGGGCGATGTCCAGGTCCGGCCGAGCGGACCCGATCTCCGTCACGGTCTCCAATCCGGTGTGTCCGCCACCGACCACGGCCACCCGGCTCCTCGGGCGTAGAGCTTCGATCTCCCGGCGGGCGACCCGTGCGGACTCGGCCGTATCGATGCGCACCGTGCCGGGCCGGGGAGTAGCCCCGCCCGAGCCGGTCGCCAGCACGATGGCATCTCCGCAGAGCTCGGCGCCGTCGCCGAGCTCGACCCGGCCGGGTTCGACTCGGCGGGCCGACCCGTCGACGACCTCGATCCGCCGGTCGACGATGTCCCGTAGCGCGCGGTCGGCATGCCGACGCGTGCCCGCAGCCACCTCGTGCAGGCGTATGCGATGTACGAACACTCCGCCGGGGCTCACCAGGGTGATCCGGTGCCCCGATCGCCGCAGCCAGGTCGCGGCCAGGAGCCCCGCGTAACCGCTACCAAGGACGATGACGTGCTTCATACGCCTACGACGCAGAACGACAGCAGGATGTGACACGAAGGGTCGTGAGTAACACCCGCCACCCACTTGTTGCGGCCCGGATCCGCGAGTGGCGTCGTCAGCGATTGGTGGTCGCTCAGCGATCCCGGCCCACAGCACGCGGATCCGGCGTCGCTGCAGAGAACATCGACCCAGCGGCAGCGGCTCGGAGGCGTCCAGCGCCGTAGCGGTCACCGCGCCTCGGCGGCGCGCCGGAGCCCGTCGGCCTCAAGTTCCACATAGCGCCGGGAAAGACGCCCGAGGAAGGGCTGCACCAGCGGCGCGAGCGCGCCTCGCTGCTCGAGTCCGAGCCGCAGGCAGGTGGTCCCGCCCTGCCCGGGCCGCAGCGAATGAGTGCCGGTCGTGAACACGCCGGTCGCCGAGGCAGTCCAGGTGAGCTCGCGCTCCGGGACGAGTTCGGTCACCGTCCAGATCATCGGGGGGAGCCTCGGCTGGACGATCCGCACCCGACTCCCGGGTGTCAGGCCGCCGTCGAGTAGCCGGACCTCGCGCATCGACTCGGTCCATCGCGGCCAGTCCGGGGGGTCGGTGAGCACCGCCCACAGCCGGTCGATCCCGGCGTGCACGTCGCGTTCGACGGACAGCTCCATCGCTCCTCCTCGACTATTTGTGCCAGATGGTACAGATCGCGTACCGTCTGGTACATGTCCGACCCGGCCAGATCGCCCAAGAACGAGCTGCTGCAGGCGGCCGTCGAGCACTTCGCCGAGCACGGAGTGGCGGATCGCAGCCTCCGGGCGATCGCGGCGGCGCTCGGGACCAGCCACCGCATGCTGATCTATCACTTCGGCTCCCGGGAGGGCCTGCTCGCCGAGGTCGTGGCCGCGGTGGAGGCGGGCCAGCGGAAGACCCTCGCCGGTCTTGCCGCGGAACCGGGGACCGCCCCGTCGGAGATCGTCACCCGGTTCTGGGCGACGGTCGCAGCGGCCGCACAGCGCTACGGCCCGCTGTTCTTCGAGCTCTCGGCGCACGCCATGCAGGGGCAACCGCACGCCGACCGGCTGCGGGAGACTCTGGTCGACCCGTGGCTCGACCCGATCGCCGACATCTTCGAGCGCGCCGGCGTGGGCCGCACGGAGGCTCTGACCAGCGCCCGGCTCAGCCTCGGCGTCGCCCGCGGACTGCTGCACGACGCCCTGGTCACCGGCGACACGGCCGGCGCCCACGCGGCGATGGCGGCCTTCGCCGAGATGGCGCTCCCCACAGAAAATGCACTCGCTACATAGCTATAGCTACTATATAACTACACTCACTGGCGCGTGAACCGGCGCGCCCCTGCATCTCGGGAGTCCTCGTGTCCCCTACCCACACCCGCCGCCCGGCGGTGGAACCGGTCGGAACGTCGCGATGAGCGGGGTCGTCGTGGTCGGGGCCGGCCCGACCGCGCTGCTGCTCGCCGGTGACCTCGCCATCGCCGGCGTCGATGTCACCGTGTTGGAGCGGCGGCGCGAGGAGTCGCCGCTGACCCGGGCGTTCGCCGTGCACGCCCGCACCCTGGAACAGCTCGACGCCCGTGGGCTCGCCGACGACCTGGTCGCCACCGGCACCACCGTCGACGAGTTCCGCCTGTTCGGCTCGGTCTCGGTGGAGCTCACCGAGCTGCCCAGCCGGTATCCGTTCCTCCTGGTCACGCCGCAATATCAGGTGGAACGAGCGCTGCGGGCCCGGGCGGGGGCCGCCGGGGTGTCGACCCGCCGAGGGGTGCGGGTCGACACCGTCCGGGACCGCGGCGACGCCGTCATCGTGGGCTGGACCGCCGACGACGGCAGCACCGGCGAGACCGACGCCGCCTACGTCGTCGGCGCCGACGGCCACCACAGCACCGTCCGCACGCAGCTCGGCCTCGACTTCCCCGGCGAGTCGGTGGTGCGCTCGCTCATGCTGGCCGACGTCCGGATGACCGATCCGCCACCGGACGTGCTCACCGTCGACGGCAACGAGTACGGCTTCTGCTTCGTCGTGCCCTACGGCGACGGCTGGTACCGGGTCATCGCCCGCCGGTCCGGTTCCGAGCTCGCCGACGACGCCCCGGTCGCGCTCGCCGAGATCGCCGAGGTCGCCCGCCGGGTGTTCGGCACCGACTTCGGGATGCACGAGTGCCGCTGGATCTCGCGGTTCCACAGCGACGAACGCCAGGTCACCGCCTACCGGACGGGGCGGGTGCTGCTCGCCGGCGACGCCGCGCACGTGCACTCCCCCGCCGGCGGGCAGGGCATGAACACCGGCCTGCAGGACGCCGCCAACCTGGGCTGGAAGCTGGCTGCCGTCCTCGACGGGCGCGCTCCCGACGGGCTGCTGGACACCTACGACGCCGAACGCCGCCCGGTCGGCGCCGCGGTCCTGCGATTGTCCGGCGGGTTGATCCGGGCCGCGCTGCTGCGCGCCGCACCGGCCCGCGCCGTGCGCAACCGCCTCGCCCGCACAGTCCTCGGCCTTCCACCGGCCGGGCGCCGGGTACGCGGGATGCTCACCGGCATCGGGTTCTCCTATGCCCGCGCGCCCGGCGACCACCGCCTGGTCGGCACCCGGATGCCGGACGTCACCGGCCCCGGCGGTGTCCGGCTCTACGAGGCGCTGCGCGGTGGCCGGTTCGTCCTCATCGGTCCCGGTGGACCGCAGCGGCCGAGCAGCGCGGCGGCGTTCCTCGAGACCACGGCAGGGCCGTACCGCCTGGTCCGCCCGGACGGCTACGTCGGCTGGGCCGGCGACGACCCGGCCGGGCTCGGGACCGCACTGGCCCGCTGGGGTGCCGGCCCCGCGCCGCTGTCGCCGGAGGTGCGCTCGTGAGCATCGACCGCATCCAGCTGCCCAGCGGTGAGACGGTGACCGTGCTGCGCAACGGCGCGAACACCGGCGGCGCCGCGTTCGAGATCGAGGCGCTGCTGCCGCCGGGGCTTTCCGGCCCGCCCGCGCACCGGCACCGCCGGGGAACCGAGGCGTTCACCGTGCTCGACGGCGAGCTGCGGGTCCGCCTCGGCCGGGACCGTCGTGTGCTCGGCCCGGGAGAGACGGTGACCGTGCCACCGGGCACGGTGCACGCCTTCTCCAACCCCACCGACCGGCCGACCCGGATCCGCATGGTCGAGACCCCGGCCGGTCCGCTCGAACCGCAGTTCCGCGCGCTCGCCGCCGCGGGCCGGTTCCCGCCGCTGCGCCGGCTGGCCCGGATCAACATCGAGTACGACTACGACTACGTCCAACACGGACTCCCGGAGGTCCTGCAGCGGCCACTGTGGCGCCTGCTTGCGGGAAGGACGCCCCGATGACCAGCGCGTTCGTCTCCGACACAGCCCGGGACCGCTTCCACCGCGCCTACCACGCCGCGCTGAGCCACCTGCCCGAGCCGGACGCGGAGCACGACGTCGCGACCCGCTACGGAACGGTCCGGGTCTACCGGTTCGGCGACGGAGCCGAGCCTCCGCTGGTCCTGCTCCCCGGCAACGGCGCGACGACGGCGCTGTGGCTGCCCAACATCCCGGTGTGGTCGCAGCACCGCACCGTGCTCGCCGTCGAGCCCCTCGGCGACGCCGGGCCGAGCGTCCAGGACCGTCCGATCCGGACCGCCGAGGACCAGGCCGCCTGGCTCGCCGACACCCTCGACGGCCTCGAGGCCGGGCCCGCGCACCTGGTCGGGGTCTCCTACGGGGCGTGGCTGGCCGCGAACCTCGCCGTGCACTCACCGGACCGGCTCGCGTCGCTGACTCTCATCGAACCCGCCCAGGTGGTGTCCCGGTTCCCGGTGACGTTCCTGCCGGTCGCGCTCGGCGCCTCGCGCGCCGCACCGGAGTGGCTGCGCCGCCGGGCGCTGCGCTGGATCATCGGCGGCGGTTCGCTGGACACCCCGACCGGGCACGTCAGCACCGCCGTCGCCGCCGGGCACCGCACCGCGCTCCCGCCGCCCGGGCTGCTGTCCGACGAGCAGCTGCGCGGGCTCACCATGCCGACGCTGCTGCTGCTCGGTGCCGAGAGCCGTACCCACGACGCGCGCCGCACTGCCGAGCGGGCCCGGGCTCTGCTGCCCGACGTCCGGGTCGAGGTCGTCCCCGGTGCCGGGCACTCCCTGTCCGGACAGCGCGCCGATCTCGTCAACGCCCGCGTCCTCGACTTCACCGTGTCCTGCCAGGAGTAGCCCATGCCCACCCTGACCCACGACGGACCCGACGGCGCCGTCGCCGTGCTCGATCTCGGCGACACCGAGAACCGATTCCATCCCGACCTGCTCGCGTCGGTGAACGACCTGCTCGACCAGGTGAGCGCCTGCGACGGCCCACGGGCGCTGGTCACCACCGCGACCGGGAAGTTCTTCTCCAACGGCCTCGACCTCGACTGGATGTCGGCCGCCGGACAGCGCGCCGCGGACAATCTCGCCGACGTACACGCCCTGCTTGCCCGGCTGCTGGCCCTGCCGATGGTCACCGTCGCCGCGATCGGCGGACACGCCTTCGCCGCCGGCGCCATGCTGACCCTCGCCCACGACCTGCGGGTCATGCGCGCCGATCGCGGCTTCTGGTGCCTGCCCGAAGCCGACCTCGGGCTCCCGTTCAGCCCCGGAATGTCCGCACTGATCACCGCCCGGCTCGGGCCGGCCCGGGCACACGAGGCGATGGTGACCGCGTACCGTTACGGCGGACGGGACGCCCGCACCGCCGGCATCGTCGACGACACTGCTGACGCCCATCAGGCCGTGCGCGACCGCGCCGTCGCTCTCGCCGCCCGGCACGCCGCGAAGGCCGGACCGGCCCTGGGCACGATCAAGACCACCCTGCACGCAGCGGTGCTGGCCGCACTGCGCGACGTCGAGGCGGTGCCGGCGTGACCCCCTCGTTCCGCGACACCGCGGCCGACGTGATCGTCGCCGGTGTCGGACCCACTGGGCTCGCGCTCGCCTGCGGGCTCGCCGCGGACGGGGTCCGGGTGCAGGTGCTCGACCGCGCCGACGCCCCGGCCACCACGTCGCGGGCGAACATCCTGCACGCCCGCGGCGCCGAGGTCCTCGCCCGCCTCGACGCCCTCGGCGACCTCCCCCAGCGGGCCGTCGCCCCGATCGGGATCCGCATGCACGTCCGCGGACGCCACCTCACCACGATGACCTTTGCCCCCGACGAGCGCGAGACCGTCCAGGCGCTGTTCGTCTCCCAAGCCGCGGTCGAGCAGCAACTCCGCGACCGGCTCACCGAGCTGGGGGTCGAGATCAAGTGGGGCCACGGTGTCGAGAGCCTCGCCCAGGACGCCGACGGCGTCACCGTCCGCACCACCGGCGGCGCGCAGGTACGGGCGTCCTGGCTGGTCGGCTGTGACGGCGCGCACAGCCGGGTGCGGGAGCTGGCCGGGATCGGCTTCCCCGGCGTCCCCGTCGTGGAGCGCTTCCTGCTCGCCGACGTGCACGCCGACGGTCTCGCCGGCCGGGAGCACTCCGCGGGCTGGTACCACCGCGACGGGATCCTGATGGCGATGCCGATGCCGGACCCGTCCGGGAACCTGTGGCGGCTCATGGCCAACGTCGACGACGACGGCCGGCACCTGTCCGGCGACGAGGTCGTCCGGGCGTTCACCGAGCTGCTCCCGGTCCGGGCGGAGATCACCGGGGTGCGCATCCACGACGCCGTGTGGACCTCGGTGTTCCGCATCCACCGCCGGCTGGCCGACGACTACCGCCGCGGCCGTGTCCTGCTGGCCGGCGACGCCGCGCACATCCACTCCCCGTTCGGCGGGCAGGGGATGAACACCGGTATCGGCGATGCCGAGAACCTCGCCTGGAAGCTCGCGCTCGTCGTGCGCGGCGAGGCCGGGGTGGAGCTGCTCGACACCTACACCGCCGAACGGCGCCCGGTCGCCACCGAGGTGCTGCAGCGCACCACGACGAACACCCGAGCGCTGGTGGCCGAGGGCCGGCTGGCCCGGTTGCTGCGCGACCACGTCCTGGTCCGGATCCTCAACCTCCCCGCGGTGCAGCGCCAGGCCACCCGGGCCGCCTCCCAGCTGGGGGTGAGCTACCGGCGAGGACCGCTGGGCGGCCGTGGCCGAGCGCCGCGCCCTGGCGACCGGGTCCCCGACCGGGCGGTACGGCTCTCCGACGGCACGCCCAGTACCCTGACCCGCGAACTCGGTCCGGACTGGGTGCTGCTGACCGGCCGCACCGACGCACGGCTCACCGCCGCGGTCCGCGACGCGCTGCCCGGGCAGGTCCGTACAGTGACCGACCCGCAGCACACCGGCGGTGACGCGCTGCTCGTCCGCCCGGACGGCCACCTGCTGTGGCGCGGCACCGACCCGGACCGGCTCACTCGCCGGCTCGCCGACCTGTGGCCGAACCGGAGCAAAACACGCCGGTCCGGTGCTTCCTCGGCACCCGGCGGTGGACACCGATGACCGCCCGGAAAGCGATCGACACCGCGGCCGCACGGAAGCGCCGTTGGGTCAACAGGTTCCACCGCTACGTCGCGAATCCGACGATGCGACGGACGGCCGGCTTCATTCCCGGCCACGCAGTCCTGGAGACGACCGGCCGCAGCTCGGGCCTGGCGCGGCGCACGCCGGTCGGCGGACGGCTGATCGATGGCAGTTTCTGGCTCGTCAGCAACCACGGCCGGCACTCCCACTACGTGCGCAACATCGACAGCGACCCTCGGGTGCGCATCCAGCTCAACGGCCGCTGGCATACCGGTACCGCACACCTGCTCGACGCCGACGACGCCGAAGCCCGACTGCGGAAACTCCCAGCCCACAACAGCGCCCTCGTCCGCGCACTGGGAACAGATCTGCTGACGGTCCGCATCGATGTGGACGGGATCGCAGCGGGCCGGGACCGGACAGCCACGTGAGCCACTATCTGTTCGCCCTGACCGACGGCGGTGGCACCGTGCCGCCGGAGGTCGGTGTCGCTCGACGACTCGTCGATCGGGGACATCGGGTCCGCGTGCTCGCCGAGGCGTCGATGGAGAACGAGATCCGGGCCATCGGCGCCGAGTTCGTCCCCTGGGAGCCGGCGGGCCCAGCCTCCGGGAGCGCCCCCGCGGCCGCGGCCTACCGCGACTGGGAGACCCGCAATCCCTGGACGCTGGCCCGCGGAATGTCCAACCACATGATCGCCGGACCCGCCCGCGAACAGGCCCGGCGGCTCCTCGCCGCGGTCGACACGGAGCGTCCCGATCTCGTCGTCTGCTCGTTCGTGGCCTTCGGGGCGATGGCCGGGGCCGAAGCAGCCGGCGTCCCGTTCGACGTGCTGGTTCCCAACATCTACCCACTTCCCGCTGCGGGGCTGCCACCGACGGGCACCGGATGGCCCCCTGCCCGCACCGAACTCGGACGATTCCGAGATCGCGCGGTCAACGCGGCGACGACCCGAATGCTCAGCCACTTCACCGTTCCCCGTCTGAACGAGCTGCGGACGGACCTCGGGAGCGCGCCCCTGCAGGTGATCTGGGACCAGGTGCACCACGCCCGCCGTCAACACGTGCTCACGAGCAGGAGCTTCGACTTCCCCGCGGAGCTGCCGCCCACCGCGTCCTACGCGGGGCCGATGCTCGACGACCCGGTATGGGCCCACGCCGACGACTGGCCGATTCCGGCCGGCACCGGGCCGCTGATCCTCGTGGCCCTCTCCTCGACGTACCAGGCGCAGCAGCGGTGTGTGCAGAACGTCATCGACGCGCTGGCCCGCCTGCCGGTACGCGGGCTCGTCACCACCGGCCCGGGCCTCGATCCCCGCGACCTGCGCGGACGCGCTCGCATCGAGATCGTCCGCTCGGCGCCGCACACACAAGTGATCGACCGTGCCGACCTTGTTGTCACCCACGGCGGGCACGGCACCGTGATGAAGGCGCTCGTGGCAGGTCGCCCGATAGTCGTGCTCCCGCACGGCCGCGACCAACCGGACAACGCCGCCCGGGTCATTGCCCGGGGCGCCGGACTGACCGTCCGACGGACGGCATCGCCGGCGAGGATCGCCGGCGCCGTCCAGAAGGTGCTCGCCTCCCGCTCCTACACCGACGCCGCCCGCCGACTCGGTGACCGCATCCGCGCGGAGGTCACCCGGAGTCCACTCGTCGACGAACTCGAGCGCCTGTGCCCTGGCGGCCCGCCGTACCGGTGGACGCCCCACCCGGAGGGACCGAGATGACCACGAAGTACCCGAACCTCACGGCGGCACAGGAGAGCCTGTTCCTGACGCTGGCCGGCAGGGCCCTCGACAGTCGCCTCCCACGGCCGTTCCTCGGCGATGTCACGTCCGACAGGACCATCAGCGAGCTCGAGTACGACCCCTCGGTCTTCCACATCCTGAGCACCGACCTCCGCGACCCGAGGAACAAGGTCTTCGAACTGGCCGTTCGAGCGAAGAGGCTTGACGAGATCGTGCGCCGCTTCGTCGCCCGCCAACCGGAGGCGGTCGTGCTCGATCTCGGCGCCGGCCTCGACAACCGGATGCACCGGATCGGGACACCATCGGACGTCGACTGGTACGACGTCGACTTCCCGGAGGTCGTCGCGCTCCGGCAACAGGTCCTCCCGCAACCGGCGAACGCGCATCCGGTCGGAGTCGATCTCCGCACCGACCACCGCTGGCTCGACGAGATTTCCGCCGACCGGCCCGCCGTGATCGTCGCCGACGGGCTGATCCCGTTCCTCTCCCAGACCGATCTGGTGACGCTGCTGAGCCGGCTCACGCGGCACTTCCCGTGCGGCGAGCTGGCCTTCAACGGCTACACCCCGCTCGCAGTGTGGGCGATCAAACATCTGCGCATCGCCGGCCCGCTCGACGTCGAGGCGGCGGTCAATCCGGGCTTCTTCAACCCGCACGAGCCCGAACGGTGGGGCGTCGGCCTGCAGCTGGTCGAGGAGATCGCCATCGCGCGGGCACCCGAGGTCGCCGACCTGCCCCCAGTCACTCGGTTGGTACACCGCGTCGCGGGCCGGATCCGCCCGGTGTCCCGCCTGGTCGCGACCGTGGTGCTCCGGTACCGCTTCCGGCGCGGGAACGGCGGCGGAGAGAGGTGATCAGGCATGCTCACTCACCGACCCGGTCCCGGCCGCGGCGGAGCCGGAACGCCGGGACCGACTGCATCGCAAGCAGCCCGCCCGCCAGCCGCCAGGATGAGTGGCACCTGGCCCCGGCGACGACACCCCGGACAGTGCGTCTCCTCCGGCACCCGAGCGCGATGAGCACGTCGACCGTGCCCTGCACACGGTTCTCCGCGAAGGGCTCGCCCACCAGCAGCGCCGCGCCCGGAGATGAGCCCGACGTTCCGTTGGCTGCTGCCGACACCGCACCAGCGATCGTCGCTGCCCCGCACGCTGGACTCACACACCGTTGGGTCGCCGATCTCGAAGGTGGTCTTCGTGAGCACGGGATAAGCAGACCGCGACCCGCTGCGGCCTCACGCTGATACAACGGCCACCAGCGGGTCCGGGTCCGGGCGGCGGGTACCTGCGGCGTCCTCGACCGGCAGGCCCTCCCGTGCCCACCACTCGAAGCCGCCGATCATCTCCTTGACGCCGATGCCCAGGCTGGCGAACGCGGCCCCAGCGCGGTTCGCCCCGTTGCATCCAGGCCCCCAGCAGTAGACAACGACGGTCGCCCCGGCTGGTATCAGAACGCGTGCTCGGGTCGGTATGTCGACATGCGGGCAATGCACGGCGCCCGGAACGTGGCCCTGCGCGTACGCCGCACCGGACCGGACATCAACGATGACCAGGCCCGGAATGCCCGCCATCAGGTCGGCGTGGACATCGGACGGGTCGGTTTCCAGCGCCAGCCGGGCGCGGAAATGGCGTTCGGCAACGTGGGAATCGGAGGCCGGTACCGCAAGCACCCGACTCGCTTGGGCGATGGTCGTCATGAGGCCACTGAGCCTTTGCCAACCTGATCACGCGCTGGCGATCATGAGGGTCTGAACTGCGGCGATGAGCCTGTCGGCGGTGTTCGGGCTGGACCGGATCTTGCGCAGGACTCGCCAGTTCTTCAGCTCGGCGTTGACCGCTCGCCCGGTCCGCGACGGTGGGCGTGGGCGGTGTTCACGTCCTTCTGGTGTCGCGACAGCTTCCGGAATCGGCCGGTGTCGGGGTCCTTACGTCGACGCCGCTGCGGCACGGCGACCGTAGGACCGGCGCCTTGGTAGGCGGTGTCGGCCGCGGCGGGGATCTCATGCTCGGCCAGGGCGTCGATGATCCCGTGCTCGCGGGCTGCGCCCATGTCGTGCCGCGCGCCCGGCATCGGCGGGGAGATCCACACCAGGCGGCCGACCGGGTCCGCGATGACCTGCACGTTCAGTCCGTGGGCTTTGTGCTTTCCAGAGTAGAACGCCCGGTCGTAGCCCGATGCCATCCCGACCCGGTCGATGCGCAACAGGGTGCCGTCGAGGATCACGAACGCCTTCCGTTTCGCGACCTCGATGGCTTGTTCCAGGGTGGGGGCCTTCGCGGCGAGCAGCTCGATCCCCTCCTGGATGTAGCGGTAGACCGTGGAGGTGCCGACCCCGAACCCGCAGGCCAACTCGGCGTAGGTGTCGTTCTTGCGCAGGTGCGCGACCACCAGCAGCGCCTGGCGGCCGGCGGCGAGCTTGCGCCACCGGGTTCCACGGGCGGCGCGGTGTCCGCGCAGGAGATCGGCGAGCAGGTTGAGCGCGCGGCTGGACACGGTCATCCCAGACGGGTAGGACAACACCTTGAAGCTCCTGGTGGGACGTGTTGATCTAGTCAATCGCCCGTCTACCAGGAGCTTCACCCATTCGAGGCCACGACACGCCGCAGTCCGCTGACCAGCACGTCCACCGAGGTTGGCAAAGGCTCACTACGTGAGCGACTTGGGGTGCTCGCGGAGGAAGTCGCTGCCGCCGGTCTCACGGTTACCCTCGACGGAGGTCACCGGTTCGACACCCTCCCGGCCGTCACCGCGACCACTGCCTTCCACGTCGTCCGGGAGGCCCTGACCAACGTGCTGCGCCACTCCGGTGCATCGCGAGTGGACGTCGTCCTACAAGAAGAACCCGAGCAGGTCAGGGTCCGGGTGTCCGACAACGGCGAGGGCGAGCACGCCGCACACTCGCAGGCGCCAGGGTGGGGGATCATCGGTATGCGGGAACGGGTCGAGCTGACCGGCGGCAAGCTGACCGCAGCGCCCGGCTCCCGCGGCTTCGTCGTCGACGCGATCCTGCCGGTACCGACCGGCGGAGGTGAACCGTGACCAGCGTCCTCCTGGTCGACGACCAGGAACTCGTGCGGGCGGGGATGCGCGCGCTCCTGGAACGAGCCGACGACATCGAGGTCGTCGGCGAGTCGGCCAGCGGATCCGGCGGCGTCGCGCTTGCCCGAGCCGTCCACCCGGACGTGGTTCTCATGGACATCCGCATGCCTGGCATCGACGGGATCACCGCCACCCGCACGATCGTCGAGGACCACTCGCTCGCGAGCAGCTCGGTCATCGTGCTCACCACCTTCGACACCGGTCAGAACGTCCTGGACGCGATCCGTGCCGGCGCCGCCGGTTTCCTGCTCAAGGACACCGGGCCGGAAGCGCTGCGCGAGGCGGTGCGCATCGTCGCCGCCGGCGAAGCGCTCTTGTCCCCGGCAGTGACCCGGCGAGTGATGCAGGCTGCGGCGGCGTCCGCCCAGCCGTCGCCCGAACGCCTCGACGTGCTGACCGAGCGGGAACGGGAAGTCCTGGTCGAGGTCGGAGCGGCCCGCTCGAACACGGAGATCGCCGCACGTCTGCTCATCAGCCCGGCGACCGTGCGGACCCACGTCGGGCGGCTGCTCGGCAAACTCGACGCACGGGACCGGGCACAGCTCGTGATGATCGCGTACGAGACCGGCGTGATCCGACCAGGGGCTGAGCCGGATCCTCGACGCTAGATATCTGTGGCGGGTGCGATTTCGTCATCCAGGTTTCCTCCTCGGGCTCTCGCTCCCTGGAGGAAAGCCTCGTTGCCATGTCCTTCGAAATCCGGACATCGTGCAGTGGAGATCCTGGCTCGCACATCAACGCGACATCCGGCTGAGCGCCTACTCAACACTGAGATGGGGGGCGCCGCTCTACGGCGCTCCTGAACAGCCGGTCCAGATGTGCGTCGATCGCGGTGAGAGCGTCCTGGGGTTCGATCACGTCGAGCTCGATGAGGGGGGTGAAACCGGTGAAGGCGAGGAGCAGGTTGGTCTCGGTTGCCGGGTCGCGGTCGGTGTCGATGTGCCCGTCGGCGATGGCCTGGCGGACCAGCTGCTCGACGAGGGTTCGCCCTTGGGCGAGGCCGTGGCGTGCCTGCTCGTGTACGGCGTCGTCGTGCAGTGCCTCCAGGACGTAGGCGGCGCTCATGCGGCTGGTCGCACGGGCGTCGGCATGCAGGGGCAGCATCTCCGCGAGTGTCACCTGCAGCACGTCGCGGGGGTGCGGCCGTTCACCGAGCTTCTCCAGTCCGCGGCGTATGCGTGCGGAGGTCTGCTCGGATGCGAAGTCCATGGCGAAGGAGAGCATGGCGGTCCGGGAGGCGAAGTAGTGCTGCAGCTGCCCGAGCGACATGCCCGCCTCCTGTGCCACCACGCGCATCGTCAGCTGTGTGACGCCGCGTTGCTCCACCACCCGCCACAGCGCGCGGGCGATCGTCTCGCGGCGCCTGCGGTGGTCCACCTGCTTGGGCATGCCGGTTCCTCCCTCGTGCCCGGGGGCTCGCCAATACGGTTGACATAATACACTTGACCTATAATCCTGGTTCTACCCGCAGGAAGCGGACCTTGTGTCCGAGTGGGCACAGGAACGGATCGCGGAGGGACGTGCAGGAGCGCCGGGGGAGGGACATGTGGTGGCCAGCGGCATTCATGACGACCGGCCTCCGCTCAGGACCCTCGGCTTCGTCGTGCCCGCCCCTTCGACCAGGTGGTCTGGGACGCGGTGATGCCGGGACCAGGCGTGAGGTGACCGTCGCGACAGGAGGATTGCAGTGGACGGGGTGGTGAGGATGAGGTCCGGCGCGGTGAGGGGTGTGCCGGATGTCGATGTGGTGGCGTTTCTGGGGATCCCTTATGCCGCTCCGCTGCACGGGGCGTTGCGGTTCCGGGCGCCGCGACCGGCACCGGGGTGGGCTGGTGTGCGGGAGGCACGCGAGTTCGGGGCGTGGGTTCCGCAGCAGGCGATCCCGTCCGCTGTCTCCGGGGCCACCACCGGTGAGCTCGCCGATCTGCGTGGTGCGTCCGGCGCGGAGTGTCTGACGCTCAACGTCTGGACACCGCGAGCACGAGGCGGCGCCGGCGGTGACGGGTTGCCGGTACTGGTGTGGGTGCACGGCGGAGGTTTCGTCGGCGGCTCGGCGAACACTCCGGGCTTCGACGGCACACAGCTGGCCCGGGACGGGGTGGTCCTGGTGTCGGTGAACTACCGGGTCGGCTACGAAGGATTCGGCTGGGTGCGCGACGCCCCCTGGAACCGCGGGGTACTCGACCAGCTCGCCGCGCTGCAGTGGGTGCAGGACAACATCGCTGCGTTCGGCGGTGACCCGGGTCGGGTGACAGTGTTCGGACAGTCTGCAGGTGCGACCTCGATCGCCGCGGTCCTCGCAGGGGGCCGCGCGGACGGGGTGTTCCACCGCGGGATCGTCCAGAGTCCCGGCCACGTGTTCGTCCCGCCGGAGGAAGCGCGCGCCGTCTCCACGATGATCACCGAGGAACTCGGTGTCGCCCCGACTGCCGAGGCCCTCGCCGCCGTCCCCGCTCAAGAGATCCACGACGTGCAGTGGAACCCGGTGGCGCTGATGTCCGCCGATCCCGATGCCTGGAGTCATCCGAACAGTCCCTACGGCGTGGTCCTGGACGGTGAGTTGCTCGGCGAGTTGCCGTGGGCGGCGATGCGGCGGGGCGTCGGCCGCTGCATCGACCTGATCTGCGGATGCACCGCGGCTGAGGCTCGCATGTTCACGGCGAACCTGGACCCGGCCGCTGCCGATCCGGCCGGTGTGGCCCGTGGTGTCGGCCTGGATCCGGCCGCTGTGGACGCCTATCGCCACGCCCGACCCGGTATCGGCGACAGTGACCTGTCCACGTTGGTGCTCTCCGATGCGTTCTTCCGGCTGACCGCGCACCAGGTTGCCCGTGCCCACGCCGAGGCCGGCGGTCGCACGTTCTTCTATGAGTTCGGCTGGGTCGGGGATCCGGTGTTGGGCGCCTACCACGGTCTCGACCAGTCGTTCGTGTTCGGTCTCCCGACCGGCCCGCTCGGCTGGGATCTCGGTGCCCAACCCGGCGAGTTCGACACGCTGTCCACGGCGATGCGGTCGGCCTGGACGCAGTTCGCCGCCAGCGGGAATCCGGGCTGGCCGCGGTACCGGCCCGACGAGTGGCTGACCCGGATCTGGGACCTCCCGCCGACCGTCGGCGCGGACCCGACCGCGGTCTCGGCCGAGATCTGGCAGCGACACCACCGCACCACGACATCGCAGTGAGGAGGTACAGGTTCCACATGGCCGCAGTGAACGCGACCGTTCTGGCCGCGCCAGGGGCCGCCGAGCCGCCCGCGGTGTTCGTGCACGGTGTGCTGTCCTGGGGCACCGACGACCGCTACGGGTTCGGCCACCAACGCCCACTGGCCGCACACCGCCGGCTGATCCTGATGGACCGCCGCGGTCACGGCGACAGCCCCGACCTCGAGGGCCCGTACCGGACCGACTACGCGGTCGACGCCGAGGACGTCATCGCGCTCCTCGGCGACGGCGCCCACCTCGTCGGACACTCCTACGGCGGGGTCGCCGCGATGCTCGCCGCCTCCGCCCGGCCCGATCTCGTCCGGTCGCTGTGCCTGATCCAACCCGGGGCGCTGCGTGTCGCCGAGGACGAACCGGTGGTGCGGGACATGCTCACCCGGGCCCGCTCCTCCACCGCGTCACTCCCTGCCGACCTCACCGCCGCGGACTACCTGCGCCTGTCCACCGAGCCGCTCGGGATGCCCACACCGCCCGCGACTCCGCAGCGGCTGCGTGTGGCCTGGACGTCCATGGGGGAGCGGCCCTGCTGGGACGCCGAGATCGACCTGGACCCGCTCGCTGCCGCATCGTGGCCGGCCTCGGTGATCGTCGGCGACTGGGCCGGGGCACCCGCAGAGTATCGACGCCTGGCCGGCGAACCGTTGACGGCGGCGGCCCGCGTCCTCGCCGAGCGCATCGGCGCCGAGCTGCTCACCGTGCCGGGCTTCTACCCGCAGACACAACAACCGGATGCGATCAACGACGCGCTGGCCACCCTGTGGGCCGTGGCGTCGTGACCGCACTGCACCGTGGCACCTGTCGGGAGACGGCTGAGATGCGCCACGTCGTCACCGATGTCTCGGCCGATCCAGCGCTGCGTCGAGGCTCCGCGCAGCCGGCAGGTGTTCGAAACTCCCACCATACGGCACCCCGAACGGGCGCAGCCGGGCCGACAGGCCCCGCCCGCCGAGCTCGGCCGCGCCACAGCGGCGCTCGCCGCGAGTCCGGCCACCACTACCCGTCAGATGTTCGTCCACCACTGGAGATGGAGCAGATTCCATGACGCAGTACTTCCTGACCCTCCCGCACGACACCGCCGACGAGCCGACGATGGAGTCGATGCAGGACATGGACCCGGCCGAGCTGGAAGCGCTCATGGCCGCCGTGGAGAAGTTCAACACCGACCTGAACGAGGCCGGCGCGTTCGTCACTGCGGGCGGTCTGGAACCGCCGTCGACCGCGGTCACGGTCGAGACGACGAGCACCGGAACGATCCGAACCCCGGGGCCCTTCGTGAAGGCCGACCAGTACGTGGGCGGCTTCTGGATCATCGAGGCGGCCGATCAGGAGGCGGCACTGGTCTGGGCCGAGCAGGCCTCGGCCGCTCTGCAGTCCCGGGTCGAGGTTCGCGCTCTACAGTCGGCACCGGAGTAGACCCCGCCCCGACACGAGGACGCGCCCGCCGGACCGTAGGACGGTCCGGCGGGCGCGTGTCGTGTGCAGGACCGCGCCTCGCTCGCCGACCCGGTGCGTGCCCCCCGACCTCGTTACCCGGCTCTCGGTCGTACGCGCCGAGTCGTCGCCCCGAACCGGTCTCCGGGCTACTGAGACGGGTGGAGGAGCCGCCGGGAACGTCCGGGAGGTCGATCCGTGGAGGCTCCGTGCCCTGGCGTGTCGCCGAACCTAGCGACCGATGCGACGGTGAGGACGGTCTAACGTCTCATGGTCCCTCTCGGTCCCGCGCGGTGGAGGCCGACGTGGCGGTGGTGGCCGACGTGACCGAGCGGTGCGCTCGCACGGGATCGTCCCCGTAGCCCCGGCAGAGCCGCTCGGCCATGTCCTGCAGCACGAACCGGATATGAGCGGGCTCCACAGTGTCGGCAAGCACCAGCGTGGCCATCCCGTGCTGCATGGACCACAGCTGTGCACTCCACACCCCGACGAGGGTCGAGTCGCCACGGAAGCGGCCCGCGTCGAGGCAGCGACGGACGTGTCCGGTCAGCCGGGTGAAGACGACCTCCCCGGGGTCGGGATCGGTGTCGTGCTCTTTCGGCGGTGGCCGGTCGATGGTCATCGTGCGGTAGAGGTGAGGCTCGGCGACGGCGAAGTCGAGGTAGGTCAGCGCCGCGGCGACGAGGTCGGCCACCGGGTCGTCGGTGGCCGGTAGAGCCTCCAGCACGGCCCCGAGTCGGGCGAATCCGTCCGCCCGGACGGCGCGATGCACGTCGAGCAGGCTGCCGAAGCGGGTGTAGACGGCCATGGTGGAAGTCCCCGCCGCCGCCGCAAGGCGCCGCGTGGTCAGGGCGGACGGGCCCTCAGCTGCCAGCAGTCTGGCTGCTCCCGCCAGCATTGCTGCGCGCGCGTCGGGATCGGTGGACCGCGGACTCATCCGGTCGCCTCCTCGCGTTGTGTAACATCATTATATAACAGCGGTATCCTCAGCTCCGGGAGGTCGGCATGGGGCGACGAGAGACGGGCGGGGAGCGCTACTTCGCACTGCGGACGTTCGGTGTCGGCGGTCGTGGTCGTGTGACTCCGGTCTGGCTCGCCGCGGGCAGCGACGGCCGGCATTACCTGCTCACGCCGGAGCGCTCCCACAAGATGAGACGGCTCCGGCGGGATCCTCGGGTGCAGGTCGCCCCGTCGGACTTCGACGGCACGGCCCGGGGAGAGTGGCGCCGTGGCCGCGCTAAGGAAGTGGACGGGGCGGAGCGCGCGGAGGGCCTGTCGCTGCTCGCTGCGCGTTACGGACTGTCCTTCCGGTGGTTCCGGCTGCTGCTCGCGCTCGGGCGGCCGCGCCGCGCAGGAGGGCGCGCCGTCGTGGTACGCCTGGATCTGGACGCTGCCCCATGAGGCGCGGCCGGGTCGAGGAGCTCGCGGCCTCGGCGGTGCCCTCCGCAGTGTTCGTCGCGGTCACGACCTGGTCCTGCCTGGTCGTCGGACTCTTGGCCGGAGTCTCCGCAACACTGCTGCTCACCCTTCTCGCCAGCTTTACCGGTCGGTCGGTCGTGCGCGTGGCCTCAGGACTGGTCGGGATCGGCGTCACCGCCGCGATCGCCTGGTCGACCGGGTCGGACGCGGGGATCTTCCTTCCCGACATCTGGTGGAGCCTCGCCGCGGGCGCGGTCCTGCTTGGATCCGTGATCATCGGGTTCCCGCTGGTCGGCGTGTTCTGGAGCGTCACTCGCCGCGAGCCGATGGTGTGGCGCGGCGACCGGCCGTCTCGCCGTGCACTGACGACGGCGACCCTGGCCTGCGCCGCGGTGTTCGGCGCGCGCTTCACGGCCCAGCGCGGACTCCTCGAAGCCCACGAGATCGGCAAGCTCGCCGCAGTGAAGATCGCGATGGGGCTGCCGTTGACTCTCGCTGCGCTCGGTGTGGTGGCGTGGGCGATCCGCACGGCGGAGCGCCGCCGCAGGTCGGCGTGGCGGTCGTGATCGTGCTGGCGATCGGCGCCGGGATCGGCGGTCTCGCACTGGCACAGTGCCGTCGCTGGCCCGTTGCTGTGACTGCCCAACGGGAGGACGGCGTTGTCGGTACCAGCGGGGCCGGGGCGCCTCAACGAGATCGTCATCCTGCTCGGATCCGACACGAGTCCACACCCGCGAGCGGGTCGCCTGAGATCCGGTGTGCGTCTACTCCGTGGCGTGGTCGATCAGGGCGGTCTGGAGCTCGGGTAGGGGAGCCCGGGTGGTGGTGTGCTGCCGTCGCGGAGCGCCGCGGCGACGTCGAGGGCGGCGTGGAGGGCCGCTCGGTAGGGCAGTGACCCGGTGCTGACGCGCCTCACACCGAGGTCGGCGAGCTGGGCGAGGGTGAGGCTGGGGACGATGAGGGTGTTGACCGGTACGGGTAGGGATCGGGTTGCCCCGCGGAGGACGGTGGGGTCGGTGAGTCCGGGCAGGAACACGCCGTCGGCGCCGGCACGGACGTAGGCCTCGCCGCGGGTCAGTGTGTGCTCGGGTGTGGCGTCCTGGCCGAGCCAGTAGGTGTCCACTCTCGCGTTGAGGAACAGCTCGGGGCAGTGCTGCTTGATCGCGGTGATTTTCGCGCTGTGGCGCGCGGGGTCGATGAGGACGTCGGCGGTGCTGTCCTCGATGTTGATACCGGCGACTCCGGTGTGGGACAGGGTGCGACGTAGTCCGCGACGGCGTCCGGGTTGTCGTGGTAGCCGTCCTCGATGTCCACGCTCAGCGGGATCGGGAGACGGCGCAGAGTTGTCGCGAGGGCCAGGTTGGCCTCGCGGGTGGTGCGGCCGCCGTCGGGCCGGCCGGCGCTCGCGGCGACGCCGAAGCTGGTGGTGGCGATGGCCGGGTAGCCGGCGCGCACGAACGCGAGAGCCGAGGTGAGGTCCCAGGCGTTGGGCAGCAGCAGTGGGGCCGGCCCGTCATGGAGGCGGGCGAACCTCGCCGTCATGGGCTCGCAGGTCGACGGGGTGTTCGCGGTCATGGCGGGCCTTTCGTCGAGAGATGAGGTCGTGGGCCTCGTCGCGGCGGCGCTCGTCGCACCGCTGCCCTGACACGCTCCCGCGTTGCCCTCCTACGCCGGCGCGGTCAGGATTCCCGTGGGCGACCTTGCCTGCCTTCGGACTGGCCCTCAACGACTCGGCGTCGCGTACTCGACTGTGTACGCGTTCGGGTACGCTGGGCGGTGTGTGGGTGCCTGAGGTGTTGTCGTTTCGTGAGTTCCGTACGGCGTTGGCAGCGACGTTGAAGCGGGTGCAGGAGCCCGAGGCCGAGCCGGTGTTCGTCGGTGCTCATCGCAAGCCCGAGGCGGTGGTGATGTCGGTGGCCCGCTACGAACAGCTCATCGGGGCCGCGCAGCGCCGCGCCGATGTCGACGAGGCCCTCGCCTCGGTCCGCGCCGAGGGCCTGGAGCCGAGCGCGGAGGGCCTGGCGCTGCTCGACGGTGTCGCCGCCGGCTCGTTGACCACCGGCGAGGCTCGTGAGCGTGTCCTGGCCCGCTACCGCCGTTGACCGGCCCGGACCCCTACCTCGACCTCGCCACCGGAGTTCTGCGGAACCGGCTGGGGATCACCGATCCGGACGAACTCGGCCAGGCCGAGGCCGAACTCACCGCGCTACGCCTGATCGAGCTGCGCCAGGCGCCGCTGCCCGGACGCTACGACCTGGACCACCTGCAGGACTTCCACCACCACATCTTCAGCGACCTCTACGACTGGGCCGGGCAGCTGCGCACCGTGTCCATCGGCAAGGGACAGCTGTTCTGCCCACCCCAGCACCTCGAGACCTTCGCCGCCGACATCTTCGGTCGCCTCCACTCCGAGCAGGTGCTGCGCGGGCGTGACCTGGACGGCTTCGTCACCGGCCTGGCCGAGCTGTTGGGCGACGTCAACGCCCTGCACCCGTTCCGGGAGGGCAACGGGCGGACCCAGCGGGCGTTCCTGGCCCAGCTCGCCGCCGACGCCGGCTACGAGCTGCGCTGGACCGCGATGGACCCCGCCGAGAACAACCGAGCGTCCGCGCTCTCGCTGGCCGGTGACACCGCCGCCCTGCACACCATGCTCGTCCGCCTCATCCGGCCACTCCGTCAGCCACCCCGGTCGCGGCCGGCCTCCGGCGACAGCTGAGCGGCGCCTCCGCCTCGACCTCGGTCCGACTCTCGAGGGGCCGTGCCACTTATGCCGAGTTGACAACGCGTTCCTGTCAGTTTGTCCACCGCGCCTGACTTGGTGCGCTACAGAATTGTCGGCCCTCTGCCGCACACTGAGCCTTATCCCCGGTGCTGTGCGAGAGGACCGTGATGTCAGACCCCGTCATCGTGGCAGGAACCGCCCTGTCCCGTGAGCTTCAGTCAGCGTTCCGCAACGCATGCGGCGCCCGCCGGAGCGAGTGGGTGGAGCGGGAGAACGAGGCACTGACCGCTCTGCGGATCCTGGCCACCTACCTCGCCTATCACCCGGGAAGCGCCACCGCCCGGGCCATCACGACAACGCTGGATCGCAGTATCGCTAATCCGGGGGAGGGCATGTCTCCCGCAGAGCATCTACTAACCTCGGCACCGAGCATCAATACAGTAGAGGGTGACACAGTGGCGCGAATCGAAACGGTACAGCTGATCGACGACCTCGACGGCGCGGCAGCTGATGAGACCGTCGCTTTCGCCCTCGACGGGAAGCAGTTCGAGATCGACCTCAATGCGGCCAACGCAGCGACGCTCCGGGACAAGCTCGCCCCGTTCGTTTCCGCCGCGCGAACCGCAGGAGGTGGCCGGCGCGTACCCCGTCGCGAGGCTGCCGCGGGGGCAGGCTCGACCGAGGCTCGGCGCCACAACCAGGCGGTGCGTATGTGGGCTCGGGAGAACGGATACTCCGTCTCCGAGCGGGGTCGTATTCCTGCCGAGGTCGTCGAGGCCTACAGCGACCGCGACTCGAGCAACTCGCTGTCGGCGCCGGAGAAGGCCGCGTCGACGACGCGGCCACAGCCCGCCCAGTTCAGCGGATAGTTCCGCACAGGTCTACGTCGAGGGCACTTGGCCGATGAGACGCAACACCGTGGAGCGGTCTGCTTCTGCGTGGCTCTCGCTCATCCAGCACGCTGCACCGCTACGGCTCCGCGGGCCCGTGCTCGCGAGCATCTCAGGCTTGTCCGAGGGCTCCCAGGGCGTCAGCTCCGCACACCTACGAACAGGCCGCGCCCGGTCGGCCCGCCTGGTACGTAGCGCACCGAGCATCCGGCGTCGGCCAACGCGTCGCGATAGGCCTGCTCCGGCCACAGGCTGAGGATCTCGATCTCGGTGAAGTCGGAGATGCCGTTCTCGTCGGCGACGACGAACCGCAGCTCCATCCGGGTCTTCCCGTCGACCAGGGTGGAATGCGAGACCCGGGTGATGGTTCTGTCCGGGCCGCGGCTCAGATCACCGGCCACGTAACCGTCGATGAATCGCTCGGGGAACCACCAGGGCTCGATCACGAGCACACCGCCGGGCACCAGGTGCGCGGCCATCGTCGCGACGGCAGCACGCATGTCGGCGACCGTGTCGAGGTAACCGATCGAGCAGAACATGCAAGTCACGGCGTCGAAGCGGCGATCAAGGCGGAAGGAGCGCATATCCCCGCGGTGCAGCGGGACGCCCGGGACTCGCTCGGCAGCCAGCGCGAGCATCGGTTCCGCGATCTCGACGCCCTCGCAGTGCTCGACGAGCCGGCGAAACTGCTCGAGGTGGATCCCGGTCCCGCAGGCGACGTCGAGCAGGCTGGTGATCTCGGGGCGCTCGGCGGTGATCTCCGCGACGACATCGAGGGCCTCCTGCTCCCAATCCTTGCCGCGGCTGCGGTAGATCGTCTCGTAGACGTCGGCGTGGTTGTCGGTGAACATCGGTACCTCCGGTCTCGGTGACGGCGGGGCGAGTGGGTCAGTCGGTCACGGACACCGGCTCGCCGATCAGGAGCAGGATCGGTGGCGCCGCGCCGCCCGGCGGGATCCGCTCGATGCGCCAGCGGTAATCGGGCGCGGACAGTCCTGCGGTCAGTGAGGCCAGGTCGACGCCGTCATAGGTGCGCAGGGCTGAGACCAGCCCGTCCCACGTCACGACGAGCGGTAGCACCCCGAGAACGGTGCAGAGCAGCCGCAGAGGGCTCGGGTTTCGCAGGACGTGGCCGACGACCAGCACCGGCGCGAGCAGCGTCGCCAGCAGGGAGGGCCACCGGCGTTCGGAGGACTCGGCGACGCACAGCGGTGCACGCCGGGTGAACGCGTCGGCGAGCACGGCCCGGGCCACGGACGGCGGGAAGTGATGGAAGGCCGTGAAGACGGTGCGGATGCCGTCCTGCCCCTCGGGGACCGCGGTGGCGTCGACCGGGTCGGGGTGCACGTGGGTGCGGCCATCACCGATGCGATCGCAGGCGCCCTGTAGCGCGCGACGGTTCGGGAAGCGGTCGGTGAACACCAGCTCGATCGGACCTGCGTCCTGTTGCAGCTCGGGCTTGAGGTGCTCCCACGGGCCCGACGCGCCGGAGCACAGGTCAATGACCCGCCGCTGGCCGGTCCGCCGCACCAGACCCGCCAGCACCGGCGTGACCGGCGCGTAGAAGCGGTGCCGCAGGATGAGCGCCTCCTGCAGGAAGTCGGTGGTCATGTCCCGTAGCCGACTCGGAAACCACGACTGGTCCTCGAACTCGAACAGGTGTAGTCGGGGTACGACGGAGCGCATGGGCATCCCTTTCTCCGGCCGGCCTCGTCGCCGACGCTCGCAGCGCGCGCTCGAGTCGCTGTCCAGGGCGAATAGACTTCCCTGGGGAAGTATCTTCTTGTGGTAGCTTAAATTGTATGAGCTCCGAACCGATCCTGGTCACCGGCGCGACCGGGGACGTCGGCAGGCGTGTAGTGACCCGCCTGCTACGTCTCGGGCATCCGGTCCGCGCTCTGGTCCGGGGCTCGGACGATTCCGGGCTACCGGCGGACGTCGAGATCCGGCGCGGGGACCTGAACGACCGCGACGCCGTCCGGACCGCGGCGGAGGGCGCCACCGCGGTCTATCTGTTCCCGGTCCCCGAAGCGGTGGACCGGGCCGCTGACGGGCTCGCCGACGCCGGCGCGCGACGGGTCGTCGTGCTCTCCTCGCTGCTCGCCGGCGCGGACGGCGACGTCGCTACCGGGCCGCTGCACCGGCGTTGCGAGGACGCGCTGCACGCCCGCTCATTGTCGGTCACTGCGATCCGCCCCGGCGCGTTCATGGACAACGACCTGGCCTGGGCCGGGCTGCTCGCCCGGTTCGGGGAGCTGCCGCTGGCCTGGCCGGACGTTGCCGTCGCCCCGGTCCACACTGACGACGTCGCCGCCACCGTGGCCGACGCCCTTGTCGCGGTCGAACCCCCACCGGTGGTCGAGTTGACCGGACCGGATCTGCTCAGCCCGATCGATCGTGCCGCGATCCTGGCGCGGGCCGCAGGCCGGCCGATCCCGGTCGCAGCGACCGGACCCGACCGGGCCCGCGAGGCACTGGCCGAGGTGCTCCCCGCAGACGTCGCGCAGGTCGTGGTCGAGGCCACCGGCTGGACCGCGGAGCACGGCCAGGTCCTGCACCCCCGCAACCGGCCGACCGGCTACCGGCAGTGGGCCGTCGAACAGGCTCCGGCATTCGTCTGACATCCGACCGAACGCGACTCGGGAGAGCTGTCCCATGACCGAGCTCCGATCCGCCGGCCCGGCGACGCCCGACCCGCGTCGCCGGACTGCGGCGGCCTTCGTCCTGATCGCCGTGGCGATGGACATCCTGGATACGACCATCGTGATCGTCGCCCTCCCGGACATGGAACGTGACCTGGGCGCCGGCAGCACCGTCCTGCAATGGATCACCGCCGCGTACACGCTGACCTTCGCACTCACCCTGATCACGGCCGGGCGTATCGGTGACCGCATCGGTCGCCGGCTGGCCGTCCAGATCGGCATTCTCGGCTTCGTCGTTACCTCGGCGGTCTGCGCACTCGCCCCGAACGCCGAGATCCTGGTCGCGGGCCGGGTCGCTCAGGCGCTGGCCGGGTCGCTGATCCTCACCCAGGCACTCGCGATCTTCCAGGTCGAATTCCCGGAGGCCGAGCGCCCCGGCGTGCTCGGCGTCTTCGGAGCGGTACTGGGCTCGGCCGCGGTGCTGGGCCCGATCCTCGGCGGTGTGCTGGTCGCCGCCGACATCGGCGGTCTGGGCTGGCGCACCATCTTCTGGATCAACCTACCGATCGGTCTCGTGGCGTTCCTCGGCGTTCGGCGCTACCTGCGCGAGTCGCGCGCGGCTCGGCCACCCGCCCTCGACCCGGGCGGACTCGCACTGCTCACGCTCGCGTTGTTCGCCCTGCTCCTGCCGTTGGTGCAGGGCCGCGAGTTCGGGTGGCCGTGGTGGGGCTTCGCCATGGTCGCCGCCGGGTTCGTCCTGCTGGTCGTGTTCGCACGTTCGCAGGTCCGCCGGGAGCGAGCCGGTGCGGTGCCCTTGGTGCTGCCCCGGCTGTGGCGGGAACGCTCGTTCGTCGGAGGCCTTGGGATCGTGCTGACGTTCCTCGCCGCGTTCATGAGCATGTTCTTCGTCCTGAACTACTACCTGCAGGTCGGGCTGGGGTTCGGCCCGCTTGGCGCCGGGCTGACACTCGTACCGAGCGCCGTGTCGACCGTCGTGTTCTCGCTGCTGTCGACGCCGTTGCTACGCCGGTTCGGGACCCGGGTCCTCACCGTCGGCGCACTGGTTGGAGCGGTCGGTCTGCTGCTGCTCACCGCGACCGTCCAGCTCGCCGACGACGCATTGCGGGCGTGGTGGCTCGCCCCTGCGTTGCTGCTCGTCGGGTCCGGGATGGGCCTGGTAACAGCGCCGGTCATCGACGTCGTCCTCACCCGCGTCCCGGCCGACGACGCCGGCGCCGCGTCCGGGGTGCTCAACACCGCCGAGCAGCTTGGCGCGGCGCTCGGTGTCGCCGCAGTCGGCACCGTGTTCTTCGGCTCCGTCGGAGCGGCCGGGCCGGGTGGGCAGACCGAGCTGGCCGACGCGCTCGGCGCGGCGCTCTGGGTCAACATCGGGCTCATGCTGCTCAGCGCGGCGCTCTCGCTGCTGCTGCCGCGCCGGATCCGGCGCCGTTCGGCCGAGGAGGCCCCCGTATGACCGACCTGAATCCGCGGCCGGAGATGCCCGGCCGAGAGGCCGACCACAGGCACGGCACCGAGATCGCGCAGGCCCAGTCAATCCTGGACGTCATGAGGGACGGGGACGAGGCTACGTTCGCCGGCATCGTGCACCCCCGCGGGACGAACCTGGAAGCGGCGCTGGAGCCACTTGCCTGCCGGGTCCCCGGACCGGCCGGGTTCCACGCGACCGCGATGCTGCTGCGGCACGCGTTCTCCGGCCTGGACTGGACCACGCACGCCGCAGTGGCCAGGGACGACACGCTCGTCGCCCACGCCACCATGTCCGGGCGGCACACCGGGGTGCTCTACGACTACGACCGCGCGGGCCAGGTGGTCGGCGCATTCCCGCCGACCGGCCGGACCTTCTCCACCACCCAGACCCACTGGTTCCGGTTCCTCGACGATCTGATCATCGAGCACTGGGCCAACCGCGACGACCTCCGGACCGCGACCCAGCTCGGCTGGTTGCCGCCCCGGCCGCTCTACCTGGCGCGAATGCTGCTGGTCACCCGCCGCGCGCAGCGGGCACAGCGGCGCGGCCAAGAACCCGTGCTGCACAGCACGCCCGCCCGATAACCCGACCCGACACCCGACCTCTCCCAGAAGGTGGGCACGATGACTGCACGTACGCACCTGCGCGGACTCCCGCGCTGGCTCAAGCCGCTGAACAAGCTGTTCGTCCAGCTCCAGCGCCGAGGGCTCGGCGTCAGCGGGCTCGCCGTCCTCACGATCCCCGGTCGCCGCAGCGGTAACCCGGTGTCCACGCCGGTGACGCCGATGAGCGTCGACGGCGCGACGTACCTGGTGGGCTTCCCCGGTACGAACTGGGTGGCCAACGCCCGGGCCAACCCCGGCAGCGCCCGGCTGGCACGCGGGCGGCGCGACGAAGCCGTCACGATGGTCGAGATCCCGGTCGGGGAGCGGGCACCCATCCTGCGCGAGTTCCCTCGCCAGGTCCCGGTCGGCACGCGGATGATGATCCGGGCCGGCCACGTCGCGAACGGGACGCCGGAGGAGTTCGTCGCCATCGCCGACCGCTGTGCGGTGTTCCGGGTCGACCCCCGCTGACCGGTACGGAACGGCCCCGCCCGATCGGGCGGGGCCGTTCCGGCGCGCTTCGAGGGTGCTCAGCGCACCGCGATGCGAGCCGCGACCTCGTGCTCCACCGTGGCGCGCAGACCCTCATCGAGTCCGACTCTGGGGGCCCATCCGGTGGCCAGGCGAAACGCCTCCGAGTCGACCTCGATGCTCCGCAGGTCCTCGGCGGTCGCGAACTCCGGCGCCGGGACCCGCTGGATCGGGACCGGCCGGGACCGCGTCACCGTCGCGACCACCGCGGCGATCTGGGCGAACAGCTTCCCCAGCTCGACCGGGCAGTCTCCACCGACCGGCCAGGCCCGGCTCGATGCGACCGCGTTCAGACCGCGGACGACGGCGGTCCCCGCGTCCCGGACGTGCAGCAGGTCCCGCGTGACGCGGCCGTCGTTCCACAGGGTCAACGGTTGCCCGTCCAGCGCCAGCCGCACCATCGCCGCCACCACACCGCCGCCTGCCGGGCAGCCGTCCGCGGCAGGCGGGCCGTAGAGCGTGGGGAGCCGCAGAGCGACCGCACGGATGCGGCCCGCCCGGCCTGCGTCGTGCAGCAGCCGCTCGGCCCGGCACTTCCTGCGGTCGTAACCGGTCTCGGGCCGGTCTATCTCGGAACCGTCCACCCTGGCGGTGGATCGTGTGCCCACCTGGGTCACCGACCCGCTCCACACCACCGGCACTGGACAACGTCGCTCGGCCAGCGCCGCCAGCGCCGCGACGAGCGTCGGGTCGGCGGGGACATCCCGTGCGGCGGGGCCCTCTGCGGTACGCCAGCCGCGTCCCCCGGTGTGGTCGATGTCGGCGACCAGGTGGATCACCGCTGACGCGCCGGTGAGGGCCCTGGCCGCCGCACCCGGCTCGGTCAGGTCGGCCGTCACGACCTCGATCCCGGACCCCGGCGGCACCAGTGCCGGGCGGCGGGCGACGGCGCGGACCTCCCGGTGCCCCGCCGCGAGCAGTGCGCGCAGCACGTGTGAGCCGAGGTACCCGGATGCCCCGAGTACGACGACCGGGCCGCTGGCGCTCACCGCGTACCGGCCGGGACCGACCGTGAGTCCAGCGTCGCGGTGGTGTGCCGGGCGGCCCGGAAGTCGGGGTCGTCCAGGATCCCGCGCAGGAAGCCGACGGTCGTACACAAACCCGGCCCGGTCACCACCGTCTCGTCGACCGCGCGGAGCATTCTGCGGCGAGCCGACTCGCGGTCGGGACCCCAGGTCACGATCTTGGCCAGGAGCGAGTCGTAGTGCGGCCCGATCTCGTCACCCGCTCCGACGTGCGAGTCGACCCGGGTGAAGGGGCCACCGGGCAGCACGAGCCGATCGATCCGGCCCGGGGTCGGTGCGAAGGCCCGATCCGGGTCCTCGGCGTTGATCCGGCACTCGATGGCCACCCCGGACGGGGCGGTGACCGGTCCGGGGCCCCGCTCGCCCGCGGCTATCAGCAGTTGCTGCTGGACGAGGTCCAGCGAGGTGGTCATCTCGGTGACCGGGTGCTCCACCTGGATCCTGCTGTTCACCTCGAGGAACGAGAACTCCCCACCGTCGGCGAGCAGGAACTCCACGGTTCCGGCCCCGCGGAATCCCACCGCGCGCATTCCCGCGGTCGCCGCCGCCGCGATCCGCTCGCCCAGCTCGGCCGGGAGCCCCGGCACCGGCGCCTCCTCGATCAGCTTCTGGTGGCGCCGCTGGATGGAGCAGTCCCGGCCGCCGACGGCGGTCACCTCGCCGTGGTCGTCCGCGAGCACCTGGATCTCCACGTGCCGGGCGCCGGTCACGTAGCGCTCCAGATAGACGGCGGGGTCGCCGAAGACGGCGCGCGCCTGCGCTGAGGTCCGCCGGACGGCGGGCGCGAGATCCTCGACCCGGTGCACCACAGTCATCCCCCGGCCGCCGCCACCGGCGACCGCCTTCACGATCAGCGGCAGGCCGACCCGGTTCAGCACCGCGCCGGCCTCCTCCGGCCCGGTCACCGCGCCCTCGCTGCCGGCCAGGACGGGCACCCCGGCCGCGGCCATCAGCGCCTTGGCCCTGGCCTTGTCACCGAGCGCGGCCATGACCTCCGGCGGCGGTCCGACGAACGTGAGGCCGTTGCGGGCGCAGATCTCGGCGAAGTCGGGATCCTCGGAGAGGAACCCGTACCCGGGATGCACGGCGTCGGCTCCGGTGTTGCGGGCCGCCTCGACCAGCGCGGGAGCGAGCATGTAGCTGTGCCGGGCAGGAGCGGGCCCGATGCACACCACGTCGTCGGCGAGCCGGGCGGCGGCCGGGTCCGGATCGCCGGTCGAGTGCACCACGACGCATCCGAGTCCCAGTTCACGACAGGCCCTCGCCACCCGCAGCGCGATCTCGCCGCGGTTGGCGACCAGCACCTTCCGGATCACTCCGGCCTCCCCGGCTCGATCCGGAACAGCACCTGGCCGAACTCGACTCCCGCCCCGTCCGGCGCCTCGACCGCGGCCACCCGGCCGGCGACTGGGCACTCGACCGGGTTCATGAGCTTCATCGCCTCGACGATGCCGACCTGCTGGCCGGGCCGGACCTCGTCTCCCTCGACGACGAACGGCGCGGCCCCCGGCTCCGGACGGTGATAGAAGGTGCCGACGAGCGCTGCCGTCACCGCCACCGACGTCTCGGACTCCGTCTCCGGGGTGGGAGCGGCGGCCCACTCGACCTCCAGACTGCTCTCGCCGTCGCGCAGGAACAGCCGGGCGGGTGTGCTCTGTTGCGCGAAATCCAGGGCATGCCGGCAGAGCCGCTCCATGGCGCCGGTCTGCCGGCCGCGTCCGTCGGTGTCGGATAGGCCGGTACGCAGGCCCGTGGTGCCGTTCGTCGTCATGAGTCCCCTCCTCGGTTACGGTGGTTGCCGAACGCCGAGTAGCGCAAAGCACGCGTGCGGCGGAGCTCCTCGGCGGGCAGCCCAACGAGTTCGGCGAGTGCCGTGGTCACGGTGCGGCGCACCGCGTCTCCGACCAGGGCACCGTCGGTGGACGGGCCCGGGATGACGCCTTCCACCAGGCCGTTCCGCAACAGCGCTGCGGCGCCGATCTGCAACGCCTCGGCGGCCTCCGGTGCGCGGGCGGCGTCCCGCCAGAGGATCGCCGCGCAGCCCTCCGGGGAGATCACCGAGAACACGCTGTCTTCCAATGCGTAGACCCGGTCGGCGACGGCCACGCCGAGCGCCCCGCCGCTGCCGCCCTCACCGAGCACCACCGATACCACTGGCACGGCGAGCCGGGCCATGAGCCTCAGGTTCTCGGCGATCGCGTGGGCCTGGCCGCGGCGCTCTGCGTCGACCCCGGGGTGCGCCCCGGGGGTGTCGACGAGTGTCACCACCGGGATTCCGAGCTTCTCTGCCAGCCGCATGACCCGTCCCGCCTTGCGGTACCCCTCCGGCCGCGGCATCCCGAAGTTGCGGTGCACCCGCTCGGCGACGGTGTCCCCGCGCTGCTGACCGACGATCGCCACCGGCACGCCGTCCCACCGCCCGAGCCCGGTGACGATGGCCGGGCAGTCGCCACCGCTGCGGTCCCCGCGCAGCTCCACGAAGTCGTCGACGGCGCGTTCGATCATCGAGGTGGTGGTGATCCGTCCGGCGGTGCGCACCGCACGCACCGACTCCCACGCCGAGCGGTCCGGCAGCGCCCCGGGGTCCCGGACCAGCTCGACCGGCTCCACCCGGGTCGGCGGCGACGGCCGGGCCGCGGACAGCAGTGCGGCGAGCGTCGCGCGCTGGGCCGCCCGCGGGACGACTGCGTCGACCAGCCCGTGTTCCAGCAGGAACTCCGCGGTCTGGAACCCTTCCGGCAACTCCTGCCCGAGCGTCTGGGCAATCACCCGCGGCCCGGCGAAGCCCAGCCGCGCACCGGGCTCGGCGAGCACGATGTCGGCGAGCGGGACGAACGACGCCGCCACACCGCCGTAGGTGGGGTCGGTGACCAGCGAGATCGTCAGGATCCCCGCGGCGTCGAGATCCGCGAGTGCCCGGCTGGTCCGTGCCATCTGCATGAGCGCGATCGCGCCCTCCTGCATCCGGGCCCCGCCCGAGGCGCTCACCACGAGCAGCGGGTGCCCGCGTTCGACGGCGGCCCGCGCGGCCTGCTCGACGAGAGCGCCCAGTGCCGCTCCGAGGCTGCCGCCGAGGAAGTCGAAGTCCATCGCGGCGACCACCACCGGGTGGCCGCGCAAGGTGCCGGTGGCGCAGGCGGCCGCGTCGGTGAGTCCGCTGCGGGCTCGTGCCTCGGCGAGCCGGTCCCGGTAAGAACGCAGGTCGGTGAACCCGAGCGGGTCGTCCGGCACCCCGCTCAGGTCACCGAACTCGGTGGCCGAGCCGGCGTCGAGCAGGAACGCGATGCGGTCCCGCGCTCCCATCCGGGCGTGATGACCGCAGGACGGGCAGACGCCGAGCTCGCGCCGGAAGCGGGGACGGTAGAGCATGCCGCGGCATCCGGGGCAATGCAGCCAGTCGGCGTCCGGCGTGCCGGACGGTGGGGTCTCGCGGGCGGGGGAGAGGGTCACGACGGCTCCCGGGTCAGACCGCCGCGAGGGCCTGCAGGACCGCATCGATCACGCGGTCCTGCAGGTCTCGGGGCAGGCTCGGGTACATCGGCAGGGAGAAGATCTCGGTCGCCAGACGCTCGGTCACCGGCAGCGCGCCGGCCGGCACCCCGAGGCGGGTGAATCCGCGCATCGTGTGCACCGGCCACGGGTAGCTGATGTTGAGGTGGATGTCGTCGGCGCGCAGCTTCTGGAGGATCGCGTCCCGGCGCGGGTGCCGGACGACGTAGACGTAGTAGACGTGCTCGTTGCCGTCGGCGACCGCCGGGAGCACCAGACCGGTGCCGGACAGCGCATCGGCGTACCGGTCCGCGACCGCCCGGCGGGCGGTCAGGTAGGAGTCCAGCCGGGTCAGCTTGCGGCGCAGGATCTCCGCTTGGACCGCGTCCAGCCTGCTGTTGTGCGCGGGGGTCGACTCCGTGTGGTAGACGTCGTCCATCCCGTAGTAGCGCAACCGTCGCAACGCGCGGTCCACCTCGGCCGCGTTGGTCAGCACCGCGCCGCCGTCGCCGTAGGCGCCGAGGACCTTCGTCGGGTAGAAGGAGAACGCGGCGGCGGCTCCGAAGGTGCCGGCGAGCGCGCCGTGGTGGCGGGCGCCGTGGGCCTGCGCGCAGTCCTCGAGGATCGCGATGCCGTGCCGTTCCGCGATCCGGCGCAGCGGCGCCATGTCTACGCACTGCCCGTACAGGTGCACCGGGACGATGCACCGGGTGCGCGAGGTGACCGCGGCCTCGACCGCGTCGACGTCCATCAGGAAGTCCTCCTCCCGGACGTCGACGAACCTCGGCACGGCGCCCATCGCGTCGATCGCGACGACGGTCGGGGCGGCGGTGTTCGACACGGTGATCACCTCGTCGCCGGGTCGGATGCCGATCGCTTCGAGACCGAGTTCGATCGCGTTTGTCCCGTTATCGACGCCGACGCAGTGCGCGACACCGTGGTAGGCCGCGAACTCGCCCTCAAACCCGGCGACGCTGGGCCCGAAGACGAGCTGCCCGGACCCGAAGACGGTCTGCACCGCGTCCAGCAGGTCGGCCCGCTCGGTCTCGTACTCGGGCAGGTAGTCCCAGACTCTGGTGGGCATACGGGTTCCCTTCTTGGAGACTCAGGAGAGGAGAGCGGCTGCGGTGTTGGCGACGGCAGCGGCGAGCGCTCCACCGACCCGCGTCAGGTGCCATCCCCGCCACCGGTGGCGCAGCACCCGGAGTTCCGCAGGCCCGGGCGCGGCTGCGATGGAGGCGTTCACCCGGCGCAGCACGACCGCGGAGACCGTCAGCAGCACCAGCAGCCCGAGCACGGCTAGTGCGTGGAGGACGGCCGCGGAGACGGTCGGGGCAGCCGGCACCGCACCTGCGCTGAGGCCGATTCCCAGCAGGGTCAGCAGGGGCATGACGGTGTCCATCCGCCGCAGCACGAACGTGTTCGTCTCGGGATAGCGGTCGTCGGGTTGCGCCATCAGCAGCGGCAGCAGAACAAGTAGGGCGACGGTCATCGCGCCCGCCACCGCCGCCGACACCACGGCGGCGAGCAGCGGGAGCATGCCGGTCACACTGCTTCCAGGACGGTCGGTCCCTTGTCGAGGAAGGACCGGGCGACCCCGACGACGTAGCCCCCGTACTCGGAGCCGGTGAGCCGCAGGCCTAGCTCGAGGCATTCCTCGGCACCGATGAGCCCCTGCCGGAGCGCGATCTCCTCCAGGCAGGCGATCCGGACGCCCTGCCGTCGTTCAAGGGTCTGGACGAACTGGGACGCCTCCAAGAGGGATTCATGGGTGCCGGTGTCGAGCCAGGCGTAGCCCCGGCCGAGCGCGACCAGTGAAGCGCGTCCGGCCTCCAGGTACGTCCGGTTCACGTCGGTGATTTCCAGCTCGCCGCGGGCCGACGGCCGGAGGCTGCGGGCGATCTCTACGACCAGGGGGTCGTAGAAGTAGAGCCCGGTGACTGCCAGCCGGGACCGCGGGTGCCGCGGCTTCTCCTCCAGGGAGAGCAGCCGCCCCCGGTCGTCGATCTCGGCGACGCCGTAGCCTCGGGGATCGTCCACCTCGTAGCCGACCAGGACGGCCCCGTCCAGGTCGCGGACGCACCGGGCGAGCACGTCGGAGAAGCCGCTCCCGTGGAACAGGTTGTCGCCGAGGACGAGCGCCACGTTCTCGTCCGCGACGAAGTCGGCGCCGATCCGGAAGGCGTCGGCGAGACCGCGCGGGGCGTCCTGGACCGCGTACTCCAGCCGGAGCCCGAGGTGGGCACCGTCCCCGAGCAGCCGCCGGAACGACGGCAGGTCCTCGGGGGTCGAGATGAGCAGGATCTCCCGGATCCCGGCCAGCATCAGTACCGAGATCGGGTAGTAGACCATCGGCTTGTCATAGACCGGGAGCAGCTGCTTGCATGCCGCCGAGGTGGCAGGCCGTAGACGGCTGCCCGTCCCCCCAGCCAGCACGATCCCGCGCACGGCTCACATCACCCGGACGTCGGGTACATAGGAGATCCACCGGCCACCCGCTTCCCGGAACGCGGTCTCGCGCCGCATGATCTCGTCCGCGTGGTTCCAGGCGAACAGCAGCGCGTAGTCCGGGTAGGGGGCGGTGAACTCCGCGGCCGGCGAGACCGGGATGTGCGCGCCTGGGGTGAGCCTGCCCTGCTTCTCCGGCGTGCTGTCGTACACGGTGGCGACCAGGTCGGGGCCGATCCCGGTCCGGTTGGTGACCGTCGCGCTCTTGGCCGTCGCGCCATAGGCCACGACCCGCCGGCCCTCGTCGCGCAGCCGCTCCAGCAGGCCGACCAGGTCATTGCAGATCCGGTCCACCCGCTTGGCGAAGTCCTCCAGCGTTCCGGGGGCGTGCAGCGCGCGACCGGCCTCCTCGGTCAGCAGGTCGGCGACGGCGGCCGACGGGACGCGCGCCCCCGCCCGCGCCAGGGTGTAGCGGACCTCGCCGCCGTGCACGCCGAGGCGCACGACGTCGACGAGCTCGAAGCCGAAGCGGTTGGCCATCGAGGCCACTGACGTCGCCGAGAACAGGTAGAAGTGTTCGTCGTAGATCTGGTCGAACGACCCCCGCTCCACGATGTCGCCGAGGTAGGGGTCCTCGAAGACGAGCACGCCGTCCGGGGTGAGCAGCACGTCCAGACCGGCGAACACCGAGTCCAAGTAGGGGATATGGCAGAAGGTGTTGGCCGCGTAGACGACGTCCGCCCGGCCGTGCTCGTCGAGGACCCGGCGCGCCATCGTCTCCTCGAAGAACGCGGTGAGAACTGACAGCCCACGTCCTCTGGCGACCTCTGCGACCCCGCCGGACGGCTCCACCCCCAGGTGGCGTACACCCGCTTCTGCGACGGTCCCGAGCAGCACCCCGTCGTTGCAGCCCAGCTCGATCAGGAACGCGTCCGGCCCGCTCAGCTCGGTCGCCAGCAGGCTCCGCGCGGTCGCTGCGAAGTGCTCCCGCATGACCGATGACAGCGAGGACCGGTACGGGTACTCCTCGTGGAACATCCGCTCACGGGGCACCTCGTCGCGCAGCTGAATCATGTGGCAGGAGCGGCAGGAACCGACCCGGAGATGGTAGAAGAACTCGCTTTCGACCTGTTCAGGGCCCGCAAGAAAGGCATCGGACAGCGGCTGCTGTCCCAGATCGAGGAATGTTGTGACATCGCCACCACAGACCCGACACCCGGACATGGCACTCCTTCCGTTTCGGTGTCGGTAGTCTGTGCGAGAGTTCTCGAGAACCGGTCCACAGCGGCTCGACGGCGGCGGTGGTGACGCCTCGACGCAGACAGGGGGGTACGTGGAGCAGCAGGACGGGGCCGGCCCGACGGTCAACCGGTGGGAGCTCAGCGCCTACGAGAACCGGGTCTTCCGGGAGTACGTCAGCGCGATGGTCTTCCACGGGCAGGTCACCGCGGACGCGGCCGGCCTCAATGCCACCGACCTCTACGCTCTGAACCTCCTTGACCTGATCGGCGAGGTCACGGCCGGTGAGCTGGCCCGACGCACCGGACTGACCACAGGCGCCGTCACCAAGCTCGTCGACCGCCTCGCCTCGGCGGGCCTGGTCTCACGCCGGCCGGATCCTCAGGACAGGCGGCGAGTACGGATCGGCATCGTGGACACCGAGGCCGATGAGCGCCTCGGCAGCAGCGGGGAGCTCTTCGCCCCGATCGCCAGCCGTCTGGATCGGCTGATATCGGCCTATCCGGAGCCCGAACGCACCATTCTGATGCGTTTTTTCGAACGGGCCACCGAAGAACTGAGTTCGGCCACCCGGGAAATCCAGTCGACGAGCCGTCCGCCGCGCCCGAGACACTGACCGAGCTCCACCAGGCGTCGACCGTATCGAGATCCACCCGTGTCATTCTCGGAAATGGCCGCACAGCTCCGAGGAGAGGACACGACGGTGCATCGACCCACTATCGACGGCGTACTGCGACTGGAGGGGGTCCGCTACTCCGACCACCGCGGGGAGGTCGAGGTCCCGTTCGCCGACCCGGCGTTCCGGGAGGCCGCCGGTCGTGGCATGTTCGCGGTACAGCAGACGATCCTCACCCGCTCCCGCCTCGGTGCGGTCCGCGGAGTCCACTACACGGCTACCCCACCGGGCACCGGCAAGCTGGTGCATTGCGTGGCCGGCCAGGTCCTCGACATCGCGGTCGACCTGCGGACCGACTCACCGACGTTCGGTCAGTGGGACGCCTTCGAGGTCTCCGGGGACGACACCGCCGCGCTCTACCTCCCGGTCGGCGTCGGGCACCTGTGGATCGCCCTGAGCGATGACGCGACGCTGCACTACCTGCTCTCCGCCCCCTACCGGGCCGAGCTCGAGCGGACAGTGCACCCGGCCGACCCGGAGCTCGGTCTCCCCCTCCCGCCGGAAGCGGAGCGCCTGCTGTCCGAGCGGGACGCGAACGCCCCCACCCTCCAGGAGGCCGCCGCGGCAGGGCTGCTGCCGGACCGGGCGGCCTCCGCCCGGGCGGAACGGGCCACAGAGCCGGCGTCGCGCTAGACCCGCCGCCCCGGGCCGACCCTCGTCCGTCCCGACGAGCAGGCCCGGGGTGTTCAGCTCAGCTTCGCCAGCAGCTCGCGGCCGGCCTCCACCACGCCGGGCCGGGCACTTTCGCCCTCGGCCCGATCCGTCGCAGCGCGCCGCATGACGTCGTCGCCGAGTACCCGCTCGACGGTCTCCCGGATCGCACCGGGCCCCTCGGCGAGCTCAAGACGGGTGCCGGCACCGGAGCGGGCGATCCGGTCGGCGCTGTGGTTGCTGGCGAACCCGGTGAACCCGCTGGGCGCGATGATCTGCGGAACCCCGGCCACCAGCGCGGTGGACACCGTCCCGTCGCCGCCGTGGTGCAGGATCGCGTCGCACCCGTCGAGCAGCAGGGCGAGCGGCACGTCGACCTCCACCGTGACCCGATCCGATGGCGCCGGCGCCAGCGCCTGTGAGTGCGCGGGCACTGCCACCACGAGGTCGACGTCGACCTCAGCGAGCGCGGACACCACGGCGTCCATCGGTGCAAGATCGCCGGTCACCCAGGAGTAGGTCCCGCCGAGGGTCACCAGCACCCGTGGGCGTCCGGTGGCCTCCCCGGCGCGCCGCACCGAGCCGGCACCGTTGTACGGGACATAGCGGGCCGGGACGCTCGGGCGGGCCGCATCGAACTGCAACAACGGAGGGCAGACGTCGATACCGATGTCGCCGTCGAGCGCCGACGGCGGCAGACCCGCGTCGCTGAGGATGTCGCCGAGGAACCGACACTCGGCGTCCCGCCAGCCGGACACCCCGCCGGCGAAGTCGGGCCCGAACAGGAAGCGCGCCGTCGGGATGTCGAGCGCGCGGCCGAGCGTCGCCGCGGCGTAACACTGCCAGTCGTAGACGACGACGTCCGGACGCCAGTCGGTGAGCACCGCGGCCAGGTCCTCGAGCATCAGGCCGGCCACGCCACGGAAGAACCCGAGGTTCTGGGCGATGTTGTGGCTCTCGTCCCCGCTCGGCGGGGTGTCGCCGCGCCCCGGGAGCCGGGAGCGCATCTCGTCGGTGATCACCGGGTTCCCGCCCACCGGCACCGAGGTCAGCCCGGACTCGACGACCTGGCTGCTGAGCGCGGGCGGGTGCGCCACCCGCACGTCGTGCCCGTCGGCTCGCATCGACCAGGCGAGCGGCACCATCGGAAAGAAGTGGGAGTTCTGCATCGAGACCGCGAAGAGGACGCGCACGGATCACGCTCCGTTCGAGAGGGTCGGCGGGCCGCGGGCGCGGCCCTTGGGTCACTCTCACGGGCTCTCCTCGGCTCTCCCTGGTGTTCGGGTGGCCGGGCTCAGAGCTGCCGCAGGATCTGCAGGTAGGCGTGATCGACGGCGGTCGGACCGGTGGGCCCGACGTGCTCGCGCAGCCTGCGGTGGAAGTGGCGGGCGTGCCGGATCGCGTCATGTCGACGACCGCGGGCCGCCAATGAACGGATCAGGCAGACGTGCACGTCGGTGTTCAGCGGGTCGTCGACGAGCACCGCACGCGCCTCGGTGATGACATCGGTGAACCGCCCGGTGTCGTGCAACGCTGCGAGGTGGGCGGCCTGCGCCGCCCGCCGTGCTGTGTCCAGCCGTCCGGCGACGGCGAGCAGGCGCGGTCCGCGGTCGACGTCGGAGAGCACCGGTCCCCGGCGAGCGGACCCAGCACCCCCGGCCGGAGGGACCCAGCCTTCACCGGGTGTCCGCGAACGGCAGGGTGAGATCGCCGTCGGACAACACCTGGTGGTGCAACCGCACCAATGGCTCACAGGGGTCGAGTCCGAGTTCCTCGATCATTCCGTCGCGCAGCACGGAGTACACACCGAGCGCGTCCTGACGGCGGCCCGCGGCGGCGAGGGAGAACATGAGGTAACCGTTCAGGAGTTCGTTCAGCGGGTTTTCCCGGACCAGCGGCCGGAGCTGTTCGACAGCCTCTCGGTGCCGGCCCGTCGTGATTCCCGACAGGATGAGCAGTTCGTTCGCGCACATCCGCATTTCGGCCAGCCGCTCGCGCTGGGCCCGGATGCGGGGGCCTGGCCGGACGTCGGCGAACGGCTCACCCTGGTAGAGATCGAGCGCACTCCGCGCGGACGCGGCTACAGCCTCCGGTGCGACGTCCCGGCGGGCCAGAGTGACGTGTTCGACGAAGCGGTACATGTCCACGTCGGAGCGCTCGCCGACGAGCTCGTAGCCGAGCGGCCGGGTCAGCAGCTCCGGACCGCCTCGTCGCCCGAACATTCGACGGAGGCGGTACACGTAGGTCTGCAGAGTGGTCACTGCCGTGGCCGGTGGCCGATCACCCCACACCTCGTCGGCCAGCTCGTCGACGAGAACAACCCGACCGATGTTGATGATCAATAGTGCCAGCACGACTCGGGGTTTCGGCGGAAGATCATCCACCGAAGTGTGCGTTCCGGACACCGCTGTTCGACCGAGTACCCGATACCGCACGAATCCCCCAAATAGATATCTTCCCGACAGAAGAGAAGTTACCCCTGCCTTTCCGGCATTTCGACCCGATCGAGTGTGAGGCACGTCACACAGCTGTTTAGTCGGCTACGTTCATCTGATCTTTCGATTCACGTCATCTCGGTGTCGACGTGTCCCCACTCCGGTCTGGGAGCGAGTGGCGACATCGTCAGGACGGCCCGGACCGGGCTGTCCCCGAGGCACGTCATCCGGTGCCGCATGCCGCGCGGGATCACGAACGAGCTGTCGGGACCGATCTCGTGGCGATGCTCCCCGACGGTGAGTTCCATCGCCCCGGCCAGCACGGTGACCCGTTCCTCCGAGTACGGGTGGTAGTGCTCGGTCACGCTCTCACCGGGCCGGATCGTGGCGATCACGAGCAACCCCTCCTGCGCTCCACCGGAGCGCGGGCTCAGGACGATCCGCAGGTCGGCCCCGCGGCCCGGGAGTGGGCTGACGTCGTCGGTCCGGACGACCGTGACCGGCTCGGCCGGTCGCTCCGCGGGAAGGGCCGGAACGGCCGCGGTGGAGTCGGTGCTCACGCCGTCACCTGCCGCTCGATGTTGTCCCGGATGACGCCCATCTGCGCCGCCGTATTGCGATTGAGCCGCTCGGTGATCGCCTCCTCGGTGAAGGGCGCGTCTGCGCGGACCGCGAAGTCCTGCCGCCACCGCATGCGGGTGCCGCCGGGGATCTCCTCGTAGGTCCAGTGCAGCTGCATGTACTCGAACGGCCCCTTCTCCACCCGCTCTGCCCGTACCGAACGGGTCACCGGGTCGGGTGTGCGGTCTGACACCCAGCTCCAGACCCGCCCGTCCGGGTCCGGATGCAGTGTCAACCGGATCCGAAGAGTCGGGCCCCGCCGTTCGACGATCTCTGCGGCGGCATACTCCGAGAACAGAGTCGGCCAGGACTCGACGTCGTTGGTCATGTCCCACACGAGGTCCATCGGCGCCGCGATGTCGACGCTGTTGTCGGTCCGACCTGCCATGTCAGGATCCCTCCTCCGGTGCCTGTGGATCGACGCTCAACGGCTGGCGATCGCGTCGTTGACGAGCGCGATCAGCTCGCGCGGTGTGCGGGCCTCGACCACGACCGCGTCCGGGAGCGCGATGCTCCATCGGGCCTGGATCAGGCTGGCCGTCTCGAGCAGCGCCAGCGAGTCGTAGCCGAGGTCCTCGAACGGTGCGTCGAGGAAGTCCCCCGGGACGGACTCCGGGGCGCCCGCCGCGCGGGTCATCAGCTCGGCGAGCAACGGAGCGTCCAGCTTTTCCTGCTCCGGGGTGGTGATGCGGTCCATGACGGATCCTCTCCTCGGTGGGTCCGGCGGCCGGGTCGGCCGTCGGTGGGTCAACGGGTCACGACGACGGCGGAGTGGAACCCGCCACGGCCCCGCGCGAGCACCAGGGCGGTGGACAGTGCCGCCGGGCGCGGCGTGTCCAGCACCAGATCCAGGTCGTCGGGCGGCTGACGCAGCCCGATCGCCGGCGGCACGACGCCGTCGCGCAGCGCGAGCAGCGCGTGCACAACGTCGAGGGGCCCGGTCCCGGCGGAGACCCGGCCGGTCGCGGTCTTCGGTACGGCGACCGGCACGCCGCGCCTGCCGAACAGCCCGACGAGCGCGTCCCGTTCCGCCCGGTCGAGCGCGGGCACCCCGGCCGCGTCGGGAAGAACCAGGTCGACGTCCGACGGGCCCAGCCCGGCGTCCTTCAGTGCCGCCTCGGCGGCCCGGCCCAGCGCTGAGCCCGGCGCCTCGGACGCCCCCTCGAAGGTCGCGGCGTGGCCAGCGATGCAGCCGTACACCTGTGTGCCGTCGACATCCCCATCCGGCTCGATCACCAGGATCGCACCGCCCTCGGCGGGGATGCTGCCGTCGGCGTCCGGGTCGAACGGCCGGTAGCGCTCGGCGCTGACCCGCCCGCCGGCCAGGTGCGCGACCCAGCCCCACGGGCAGACGTTCGAGTCGACCGCGCCAGTGACGACGAGCGTGCTGCCACGCCGCAGATGCCGCCGGGCCTGCGCCAGCACGTCGAGCCCTCCCGCGTCGTCGGCGACGACGACGCCGGACGGGCCGCGCATGCCGTGCCGGATCGAGATCTGACCGGTGTTCACCGCGTAGAACCAGGCGAACGACTGGTACGCGCTCACGTGCCCAGGCCCCTGCGACCACAGCTTGCCCAGCTCCCGCTGCCCGAACTCGTATCCGCCCGCCGATGCCGCCGTCGCCACGCTCATCGCGTACTCCGGGCGGGTGCCGATCCGGCCGGCGTCCTGCAGCGCCTCGTCGACCGCGGCCAGTGCCATCCGGGTCATGTGATCGGTCTGCGGGATCAGACGGGGCGAGACGTGTTCGGCCGGGTCGAACCCGGACACCAGTCCGGCCCGTCCCGCCGGGTAACCCGAGGCGTCCCAGCGGTCCAGCTCGGTGATCCCGCAGCGGCCCTCCAGAACACTCGCCCAGTGCTCCTCGACACCGATCCCCACCGGGGAGAGCACGCCGATCCCGGTCACCAATGCCCTCACCTGTCCTGCACCCCGTCCCTGGCGAGGAGTACCGCGCTCTGGAAGCCGCCGAACCCGGAGCCGATGCTCAGCACCCGGTCCAGCTCCTGGTCACGGGCGATGCGCGGCACGTAGTCGAGGTCGCACTCCGGATCGGGGGTGGACAGGTTCGCAGTGGGCGGTACGACCTGGTCGTCGATGGCCAGTGCGCAGGCGGCCAGCTCGATGGCACCGATGGCACCGAGCGAGTGCCCGACCATCGACTTGATCGAGCTCATCGGCACTCGATACGCATGTGGGCCTAGTGCCTTCTTCACTGCGGCCGTCTCGTGCCGGTCGTTCTGCCGGGTCCCCGAGCCGTGCGCGTTCACGTAGTCGACGTCGTCCGGTGCGCAGCGGGCCTCGTCCAGCGCGGCGGTGATCGCCTCCGCCAGCTCGCGGCCGTCGGCCCGCAGCCCGGTCATGTGGTAGGCGTTGCATCGAGAGGCAGTCCCGACGATCTCCGCGTACACCCTCGCCCCGCGCCGACGGGCCGCCTCCAGGTCCTCCAGGACGAACATCGCCGCGCCCTCACCCAGGACGAACCCGTCGCGGGTCCCGTCGAACGGCCGGGATGCCGTCGCCGGGTCGTCGTTGCGCGAGCTGGTCGCCTTGATCGCGTCGAAGCAGGCCACTGTGATCGGCGAGATCGGTGCGTCGCTCGCACCAGCCAGCACCGTATCGGCGCTGCCCTCACGCACCAGCTCGGCGCCGTGGGCAACCGCGTCCAGACCGGAGGTGCAGCCGGCGGAGATCATCGTGACCGGGCCTAGTACTCCGTACCGGCGGGCGATCTCGGCAGGCATCGAGCTGGGGACGAAGTAGTCGTAGAGGTGCGGCACCGCGCGGGTGTGGTCGACGACCCAGCGGGAGCCGCCGTGGCTGACCCGCTCGTACTCGCGGTCGAGCCCGATCGTGGCCCCGACCGCGCTCCCGAGGACGACCCCCCAGCGCTCCGGCTCCGACGACGGCCGCACACCGCTGTCCGACAACGCCTCGGCCGTTGCCGCCAGCGCGAACTGCACGGCCCGGTCCAGCCTGGTCGTCTCCGGGGTTCCGCAGCTGTCGGCCGGGTGAAAGTGCCCGAATGTGGGGTCTGAGCTGGGCAAACAGGTGTCGGCCTGGTGACATGTCGTGTCACTAGGCGTAGGTGTTGTGCCTGGTCAGCGCGTTGCGGGCTGCTCGGGGTCGAGGTGCAGGATCCGCGGTGGCAGCGCGAGGTCGAGGGCGGTGTATAGCCGGCGGGCCTCGGTGCTGGGCTGGCTGGTCTGGCGGAACATCCCGGCCGGGCCGGTGAAGGTGCCGACGTGCAGGCGCTGCAGCTCGGTGCGGGCGCGGGGCCAGCTTGTGTGCGCGCGGGTCTCGACGATGCGGGCCAGCAGCAGCGCGAGCCAGCAGAGCAGGACGTGGGCGCGGATGCGGTCCTCGAGCCGGTGATAGACCGGGCGCAGGTCGAGGACCTGTTTCATGTCGCGCCAGCCGCGCTCGACCTCCAACAGCTGCTTGTAGCCCAGCGCGATGTCCTCCGTCGTGAGGTGCGGGTCGCTGGTGCGCAGCAGGTACTTGCCATCCAGCTTCGCGTCGGCGGCGATCTTGGCGGCATCTATGCGTAGTAGCCCGCCCGGTGTGACGCGCAGGAACCGGTTCAGCCCGGGCTTGGTGGAGATCACCCCGCGCAGCTCGGCACGCTTCGACGGTGAGAGCCGGTCCGAGCCGGCGATCATCGCTTCCAGGCGGTCGACGAGCCGGGCACGGACCGCGGCGTCCCGGTCGGCGGCGTCGGGGTTGCGGCAGATCACGAACCGCTCGGTCTCGGAGATCTTGACTTCCTTGACCCGCAGGTTCGCGTTCACCTCCTGGTAGCGGCCTTGCCGGGCCATCGCGGCGGTCGCCTCCGCCGAGCCGGAGCGTAACTTCTCACCGAGGATGTAGCCCCCACCGCCGGCGGACAGGTGACGCCGGTTCTCCTTGGAGGTGAACCCGCGGTCGGCCACCCAGATGACCTTCCCCAGCGTCCAGTCCCGCATGTCGTCCTTGACCTGGCGGATCAGCGGCGAGTCGGACGTGTTGCCCGGCCAGCACCACACCCGCACCGGGATCCCGTCCCGGGTGACGGCCATGCCGACCACGACCTGGGGCAGGTCGTCACGGGAGTCCTTCGACTTGCCGTGGGTGCGGAACCCGGCCTGTCCCGCCGCTCCCGGCGGCGGCTCAGCGCGCTCACCGCCATCTGCCCGTTCGGCGTCCTGCCCGGCGTCCTGCTCGACGGGGCGGCCATGCTGGTCGCGCCAGACTGGGGCGTCGGCGTCCTCGGTCTCGAAGTAGGTGCTGGTGGTGTCGAAGAAGATCAGGTCCACTTCCAGGTTGAGCAGGTCGGCGACCGCGTCGAACACTCCTCGCGCGAGCCGGTCCTCCACCGCGATCAGCCAGTCCATGGCCCGGTAGCAGGCATCGTCGGACACCGTGTCCAGACCGGGAACGTGCACGTCATGGGCGACCCAGCCGGTAGCGGCCAGCTTCGAGGACGGCGCCAACGCCCGGTTCGCGACCAGCGCGAACAGCACCCGCTCCACGACCGGATCCCGCCGTGATCTCCCCCCTGATCTGCCGGAGGTCCCGGCGGCGAGGCGGCGCAGCAGCGTGTCGATCCCCAGCCGATGCCACAGCCCGTCGAGCAGCCACACCCCGCCCAGCGGGCGGGACTCGATGAACTCCAGCCCCGGCACCCCGACCGCCCGCGCCCGATCCGGGCCGACCGCGGCGGGTTCGACGCCCACGACCCGGGTCAGCGCGGCGATCAAGCGTTCGATCGCAGGCCGGTCGAGCTGATCGGCCCGGCCGAACGAGTACAGCACCTTCGTCCGCGCGGTCTTCGCTGTCGGGTCCCACTCGTTGTGCGCCAACTGCAGGTAGGACACCTTCGACCCGTCCCGGTTCCGCCGGGTCGACGTACGCACGAACACGCCACCAGACCTTATACGGTCCGTAGCAGCTCAACGGCCCTATCTCGGGTTAAGTCGTGTTACTAGGGCTTTCGAACGACCGGACCAGGTCTCACCCCGCTGACCTGCACCAACGCCCGTGATCATGCACCAGATCACACGTTAGCTGCGGAACCCCGGCGTCTCCTCGTCGTTGAAACCGAACTCGGCCGGGCGGAAGTCGCACTCGGCCGCGATCCGTGACCGGAACGGGGCCGGATCGAAGTGGGTGATGGCGCCGGTCGCGGTCCGGCCGTCCGTCAGCAGGTCCCAGAAGGCTGCTGTCCCGATGCCGCCGGGTGCGACCACGCCGATCCCGGTGACGGCAACGCGTCGGCTCACAGTGTCCTCCTCGGAGCGGGGGTCGACAGGCTGTGCAGGCAAGTGACCAGGCTGCGGGCCTGTACGTTGAGGTAGTGGCTGTGCCGCAGCAGCTCCTGTAGCTGGCCGACGGTCACCCAGAGGTACCCGGGCGGCTCGGCCGGGTCCGTGGTCTCGACGACCGTGTAGCGGGTCTCGGTGTCAAGGAAGCGGCCGCCCTCCTCGGCCATCACACAGTCGAACCGGACGTCCGCCGCCGAGGCCCGTTCCACCAGGTCGAGCAGCGGCGGCGCAGGCAGCTCCGGCACGGACTGCAGCGTCGCGGGGGTGCACTGCACGGTCGGGGCCAGCTCGACGACGTCGATCAGGCCGGGCTCAGCGCGCAGCTGCACGAGCACGTGCAACACCCCCGACGTCTCGGTGACGACGAACGCGGCAAGGCCCCGGCCGCGGGCCGCGAACATCGGCTGCGACCAGCCGTCGACCTCTCGACCCGATGCGCGCACGTCGACCCCGACCACCTCAAAGAACGCTCCACTCTCGTGCCGGATGCGTCCGTCGCGGCGGATCCAGCCGGTGGTCTCACGCAGGGGGACCGGACGGGTCGTGGTCTCGGTGCTGGTCCGGGCCTCGGTGACGGCACTGAGCACCGTCATCATGTCGTGCCGGCCGTCGGTGCGAGCCACCGACGCCTGCAGCGCCGCGGTGAATCTGTCACGGGCGGGCACCGCGTCCGCGCCGACGGGTAGGCAGGACAGCACCGTGCGGCTGTCCATGTTGACGATGTTCTCGACGGCGAGCAGGTGGTGGATCTCGGCCAGGGTGAACCACCGGAACCCGGGTTCGGCTCCGACCTCGGCTCCGACCTCGACAATCATGTTGCGGTTGCGCTTCTGCAGGAACCACGCACCCTGCTCGGACTGGCGCACGTCGGCGATGACCCGGTGTCCACTGCGCTGGAGAAAGTGCTGCAGGTAGCGGACCGGGCGTCCGTTGTGGACGCCGGTGTAGTTGGAGCGGGTCGCCTGAACCCTGATCCACCGGTGATGATTCGTCATCGGTGATTCCGGTGGATCGCGACGAGGCTCGCAGTGTGGGCGTGGGTGAGCTGCCGGCCGGTGCCGGCTCTTCCACTTCGAGGTCCTCGGGTTGTGCCGTGTGCGGCAGGGTGGTCAGGTCGTGACAGCGGTGGGCGGGCCGGTCGCGGCCGACCACAGTGACTCCCAGCCGGGTGCCCAGGGCCAGTGCGTGGGCAGGTGCAGCACGAGCCGTCGGCCGGTGGTCGCGATCCGGGCGGGGATGTTCAGGATGCGCGTGCGCACAGTGGCCCACCGGGCGGTGCGCATCGCTGCGGCGACAGCGGTGGCACGGGCGATGTTGAACGCGAGCACGCTGCACGCCACCCAGGCCGCGTTCGCCGCGTACTTGCCCGATGGCAGGTGGGCCAGGGGGCCGTCCTTGAGTTCGGCGATGACCTGCTCGACCAGGGCGTGGTCGCGGTGACGCTGATCGGCCTCGATCGTGGACAGGGTGCTGTTGGTGATGAAGGCGTGGTGGCGGTAGGTGGCGAACAGCTCGCCCTGTTCGCTGCCGTCAGATGCCAGTGGCTGGACTCGCTTGACGCGGCGCACGACCAGACGACACGACACGTGCTCGGCCTTGCGTCGGCCGGTGAACGCAGTGAACGGCACTTCAGCGACCTCGGCGTCGCTGACCCAGCGTTGCTCGACCTCGTCGAAGACCGCGTTCGGGTAGGCGATCGCGGTCCACTCGCCCGGGTCGATGCTGGCGATCGCCGCGGTCACCGACGGGGTCATCCGGGCGGTGACCGAGAACCAGGCTTGGTGGCGCAGCGCGGTCCCGACGAACGCCCAGCCGTAGTAGGCCGAGTCCGCGCGAGCCAAGATCCGCCCGGTCACGCCAGCAGCCCGGGCGGTGGTGATCGCCTGTGCCAGCAACCGGCCGCAACCCGTGGCGGAGGCAGTGTTGCCCTTACGGAGCCGGGCACGCGCGATCACCGGCGCAGCGGTCGGAGTCGAGATCGTGGCGAGCTGGACGTTCAGCCCCCTGGCGCCGGTGTAGCCGAACGCGGCCCCCTGCTTGGCATAGCCGTGGACCTCACGCACGGTGTCATCGACATCGAGGAACGCGATCCCCTCCGCGCCGCCACCGGCCAGCAGTCCAGGCACCCGCGCGGCAAGCCCGGACAGCAGTCCGCCGCCGATCTTGTCGAGCTGCTGGACATGGCCGTGGGTGAAGGAACGCAGGAACGTGCCCAGCGTCGAGGGCGCCCGAACCCCGGCGAACAACCGATCCATCCCGCCGTGGCGCAGCAGGTCGAGGTCATCGATGGAGTCCGCACCGGCGAGCATCCCGCCGACGACCGCGGCGGTCTTCGCCGAGGCGTTGGGCGAGTAGTACCCGGAGAAGCTGGTCCCGCTGTTCGTCACCCGGCTGCTCGACGGATTGGACGTCCCGCTCTACGGGGACGGTCGCCACGTCCGGGACTGGCTGCACGTGCGGGACCACTGCCGGGCCCTGCTGCTGCTGGCGGAGCGAGGCACGCCGGGCGCGATCTACAACATCGGTGGCGGGACAGAGCTCACGAACCGCGAGCTGACCGGGATGCTCCTTGAGCTGACCGGCGCCGGATCGGAACGGATCCGGCCGGTCCCTGACCGCCCGGGGCACGACCTGCGCTACGCGGTGGACGACTCCAGAGCCCGCGCACTCGGGTACCGGCCGACGTTCGATCTTCGGTCGGGACTGGCCGCGACCGTCGCGTGGTATCGGGACAACCGCGGCTGGTGGGAGTCGCGACGGCCGGCATCCATCCCGCTCGACCGGGCGCGCGCACTGAGCTACCCGGAGGCGGTGAGGGGGACGTAATGATGATGGGTGCCCGCCAGCTGAAGGTCGGACTGCGCGTCAGCGACCTACAGCGCTCCGCGGACCTCTACTGCGCAGCCGGATGTCGCGAGATCCCGAACCAGGATCAGCCCAACCTCCGGTACCTCACCTTCGGTCACACCTGGCTGATACTGACCGATCTTCACGCCCACGGCTTCCACTCCGAGGAACGCGCACAAGCCGCACGAGGCGGGCCGCTCGGGTCGGGGGTCGTTCTTGCGATCCCGACCTCGGATCTGGAAGCGATGCACCGCCTCTGGCGCGCCGAGAGACTCCCGATCACGCTGGCGCCCGAGGACGTCGGCTGGGCGCGGATCTTCTACGGGCTCGACCCCGACGGCTACGAGGTGATGTTCGAGCAGTTCACGCACTAGCGCCATCACCGTCCGCGGGGCACCGATGCTGATGCCCGACCTCCCGCGTCGAGATGAGTCTGCGCGGCTCGCGAGGTAGTCGATCCAGCCCCGTCGGTCGGCCGGCAACACTAGTAGGACGGGGGTCTATGGCGAGGATGCACACGGACGAGGTGAACGTCGGTGGTGACCACCTCGTCCGGAAGCTAGTCGGGGCGCAGCTCCCGGAGTGGGCGGACCTACCGGACGCTGCCGCCACGGCCGCCACTTGTCATAATTTGCATTATCGGCTTAATACGCTGGCGACTAGAGTCTGGACTGCCGAGACGTTCGACGTCGCCTCATAGCGCGCAGCGTCGGCCATCTAGCCTTCGCGAGCTGCACTATGTTCCGCGTCAGCGCACCTGGAACCGCCTCCTTCTTTGCACCAGCTTGACTACGCCCGTCGCGTCAAGCCTGTTGAAGACAGTCGCAGCGGAGTTCCCCTCAGGCACATCAGCTTCTGCGCCAGCTGTCTGTAGCAAACTGTATGGCTCGCCGAGCTTTACTAGAATCTCGACCATTTTACCGCCGTCAAGCCCCTGGTGGGCAGCGAGCAGCGGAACGACGGTGTCCTGGTCGGGAGCGTGGTTGGCGATCCGAGCAATCCTGTCGATACTCAGTTTCACCTCCTGCTTGACAGCCCGGCGTGCTACAGCCCGGTACAGGTCAGGCTCAGCTGAAGTGGGCGAAAGGAAGTTGTCGAAATCATCGAAGACTCGATTATAGAGTTCTTCCGGTGCCATGTCGTCGTCCAGCATCTGCTGAATGAGTGCACCGCCCATACCCGGCGTTACGAACTGCCGGAGAGTTTCGTGGCGGACCATTGCTCCGGCGACCGCTCGCCAGCCGACGATCGCGAATCTATTGAACGTCTCCTCACTGACCGTAAGCAGGCCACGGTCCAGTGCCTCCGCGAGGAGATCGTCGGGTGCCGGCTCGATCTCGGCCAACGGCAGGCCAGATGGACTAACGCCTAACCGGGCAGCCAACATTGCTCGATCGACCGCGTGGAGCTGCTGGTGGGCGTTGAGAAGCTCTAGGGCCAGCTTTCCCCTCTGTGCCTCAGCCGACGCGTCGCCGTCGCCAGCGTCGTCCGACGCAGACCAGTCGAGCCCCTCATGAACGGCTCCGTCGCTGGTCAGGTACTCCGCTAGTTCGCGATCGACGCCGTGTTGCTTGATGTACGCAGTCAGGTTAGAGACATTCAGGGCAAACCGGCGCCAGTTGGCCAGCACCTTCCAGCTAGCCGCTGGGACCTGAAGCAGGTCTTCGACACAGCTCTCCGGGCTACTACGTTCCAAAATCGAACTCAGATGACTCGCGACCCAGGCCTCGTCCTCGTCGAGCAGCACGAGCAACGTCTCGGGAGTTTCGACAGCCCACGGGGTAAACGAATCTACGTCAACAACTTGAAGATAGTCATCGACGTCGGCGAGGCAGCGGGTAGCGACGGTCTCGTTCTTCCAGACGACGTCCAGCGATACTGGACCCACCAAGCCAAGGGCCGCCCGAAGGTTGTCGGCGGTCAAGACGTACGTCTGCGAAACGACAAATAGTGATCGAAGGGGCTGGGCGACGCCAGCCAAATTCTGAACCTGAACCCCACAGATGATGGCAAACTCTCTGACGACCTCAGCCCGCTCTAGGTGCACCCCCTCCGTAATGAACGCGTTCATCTCAGTGTAGTGCTCTGCAATAAACGCGCAGATTGTCTCGTTCAGAGTAAAGTCTTCGACGGCAGGGGCGGCCAGTAGAGCAGCATCGACCAGCTCAAGACGAAGACTCTCGGGGACGGCGGCGCTGGCAAGGTGATCAAATAGACCCCGCCAAGGGTGTTCGGCAAGCAGGCCAATTAGCTCGGCGCACGGAGCGGAATCTTCAGCCAAGTACGCGGAAAGAAACTCTTGCGCGCTATCGTCGAAGTGCGTTGCAATGAATCCGGCGACGTCGCGGGCGCGTTGCTGGTGGTGCTGGATAAGATAGGTGACAATTTGCGGATTTAGAACGCTCACCGAGCGATAGAAATCGGGCTGGTCCTGATCGAGCTGCTCAAGCAGATTACCCAATGAAGCATCGCTGACGAATCGATGGTCGAGGAGCATCTCATTGGGTTGGACGGCTCGGTAATAGAACGTCTCGGCGTCGATCCCTGCGAAGCTTCCGTAGAACGCAGCTGAGTAGGTCGCGAAGTTCTGATTTATGTAGCCTCCACTTACAAGTTCCCGTGCGATGTCGGATGCAAGGTGAATCTCAAGAAGGTTGGCGAAGGTGCAGCTATGTGAATCTTGAAACTCGGGCCGTTCGAGCAGGGCCGCGTACCCAGCACCGGATAAGAAGTCGAGTTCCTTGGTAAGCGCGTCCTGTCTGCGCTGGACCTCGGCAATCAACTCAGTCGACCACACCCCCTCCTTCAGCGCCTCAGGGAACAAGACTCCCAGTATCACCTTGTCTAGCTTCACGGCAGCACTGGGATACGCATCGCCACCATGGAGGCGCGGAATTATCGAGACCTCCTCGTGTCGCACTACCGCTTGCCAAAAATCGATTGTACTCCCAGACTCAGGCGTGTAGCTATTGTCAACAATTCGATAGTTGGCAAGTCTATTAAATTGCTGCGGCTGATTAGGGTGAAGTAGGATCGCCCGCGCTGCGATCTCCAGTTTCGAGCCTAAGCGATCGGCGAGCGCACTCTGGCGAGCCTTAAAGAGAACCGAGTCACGGGCCTGCTGTCGATCCTTCTGCCGGGTTACAACGGCGTGCCGGACCAGAAGACGGTGGGCGCGGTCTAGTTCATCCAGGGCGCTCTTACGTACAGGAATTGCCTCAAAATCGGCTAGGTGAAAGTTCTTATACACGACTAGCGCGAAAAGATGATCTCCCGTCAGGTCAGGCGCCGGATTCGCCGACCATAGCAGTCGCTGCGCGTACACGGTGAACTCGTTAACAATGTTGATGAGAAGTCGCATGTCTGTGACGTGACGAGCCACCAAAGATCTCAATGCCCGCGATACCGTATCAGTTGAGAAATCGCGCTGCGCCAGCTCGCGGTCGAGAATGTCACGAGCATTACGGTGCGTCAGAAACGGCACCATAGGGATTACTACATCAAAGAACTTTGTCCGGTTCGCGCGTTCGGCGAGAGCCTCAACTTGAGACCGCGTCCGATTCCCCGAAATGCTGGGGGTAGCATGCTCTGTCGCTACCCTGCCGGTGTCCTGTTCGTCATCGAGGTTCTGCTGGCCTTCTGGCTCCCCCAGGTGTTCGAACAGACTGTCCTTAATGGCGTAGATGAAGCACAGGTGCCGAACAAGCTCTGGCTTGTCCGATCGCTGTGACAGTAGTTGTTTTAAACGCTGCCGCAGTCGCGGTCTCCGTCGCGGGGAAGAGTGGAGGATGGTGTTTAACTCACGCAGGGAGTCAAAGATTGCCGGGTCATCGAATCGGTCGAGGTCCTCGAAAATAACGTAATCCTCATCGCCTCGATCAAAATACGATACTAGTTCTTCTAGGTAAGTGTCGAAGTAAGTGTCGTCGCGCTCGCCAAGAGTGATGGAAGTCCCGGCCGTCGACAGGCTGGTGACAATCCGGCTTGCAACCGCCATTCGCAGCCACGCCGCGATTACGGTAGCGACCACAAATAACAGTCCCCACCTTAGAAGAGGCGCCGACACGGGACCGAGCCCACTTGCTTCAGGCGCCAACGTCAAGTCTGGGACAGGGCTGAAGGGTGGGAGCCAACCGCCAAGGCCGAGGAACAGTCCAAGGACGGCTACGGCGAGCGCGCCCTGCCACAACGCTCGTTTGGGCGTAATTGGGTCAGTGCGGGTAAAGCGCGAGGATCGGAGCTGGCTTGGCTTAGTTCGATAGATAATCTGTTTGACCAGCTCCTTCTGGATCCGGTTGGTGAGTCCCTCGCCGTCACGGTCCGGCCCGAGCGTGGTGATGCTGATGCGAAGCACCTTGCCCTTGTGCTTCTCTTCGAACTTATCGATGACGCTGGATTTGCCGGTGCCGTATCGGCCTGTCAGGGCGACGTTTCTGTTCTTGGCGTGTTGGACGACTGCGTCAAGATGTGCCACGTAGGTTTCGTGGTGATCGGCTCTATACGACGGAGCCAGCGATTTCAGCTCGGCGGATGCGGGCGACACAGAGCTTGGAGGCTTGGCGAGCCTTGAGGTCACTTTGGGAGATTCTCCCTTGCCAGGAATCCGGCCGGTTGTCACTTGCTAGACTCCTGCTTCTCGCGTGGACACGCGGCAGACCGTAGCGGGGCTTACCGACACCGGAACCAGCTCGTATCCGTGACACTTCGCAGCTTCCTGAGTTCATCGGCCGAGGTGGAGCACGGCGTTGTCGGTGAAGACGTCGTCGACGCGGATGTAGGTGGTGATGGTGTCCATGGAGCGGTGTCGGGTCTGGTGGGCGATGGCGCGGTCGGTGGCGCCACGGAGGTGGGCATAGGTGACGAACCCTGCTCGGAGACTGTGGGCGCTGTAGGGGCCGCCGGGGAGGCCGGCGCGGGTAGTGGCGGACTGGACGAGGTTGTTGATCGACTCGGGGTGTAGGGGTTGGTCGAGGACGCGGTTGCCGGTGGAGACCTTGCGCAGGATCGGGCCGGTGGTGATGGTGGCCAGATCGAGCCACTTCTCCAGGGCGGTCAGCGGGCAGTGGTCGGGGTGCTCAGCACGGGGCAGGCCGATGAGTTCTGCCCGGTCGCCGGTCTGGTTGGTCTTGGAGCGGTGCAGGGTCAGGACGCGGCCGCGGCGTCCGCTGCGAAGTTCGCGTTCAGGGCCCAGCTGTTCGACGGTGAGCGCGGCGAGCTCGGCGCGGCGCAGGGCGCCCCAGAACCCGATGAGCAAGAGGGCGCGGTCGCGAGCGCCGGCCAGCGACTGCTCGTCGGTCCGGTTCTTCCAAGTGCGAGTGGTCGGGCATGCGGCCACGGCCTGGTCGAGCAGGGGCGGCATGAGTGGGGCGGCCTGGTCGGGTGGGGCGCCGTGGCTGCGGCGGATGCCCTCCCAGACGGCGGTGACCCGGGCGGTGACGGCGGGGTCGGGCAGGTCCGCGGCACGGTGGGCGGCGCGGACCCCGGACAGGTGCTTGGCGATGGTGCGGACCTTCGCCCCGGCCTGGGCGAGCGCGACCAGGTAGGCCGACACCGTCGCCGGCGCTGCCGGTAGCGGCGTGAGGTCGTGGCTGGTGCAGAACGCGGTGAAGCTCGTCCAGACCGAGCGGTAGCCGCGGCGGGTGTTGTGCGCGCGGGCCGCGGCGACGTAGGCGGCCTCGTCCGGCGACAGCGGAGTGTCGACCGCGGCCGAGGTGTCCGGGACGGCGTCGAGCTCGGCGTGCGGCACCGGCGGAGCCTATCTGCTGCTTGGCGGGATCTTGTCGATGATCCCGTCAAGCGCTGCGGCGTTTCGTATCGTTTTGTCGCAACGTAACGTATTGCAGAACGATTGACGTAACGATACGTTTCCTATAGCTTGGTGTCGTGAGCGAGCAGCCCTCTCCGGGCATCCCGGCCGATGACGGCGCGGCGGCGGACGTCCGAGCTGACGCTGAGGCCCCGAACGCGGCCGGCGCTCCCGCGGCCGAGGGGCCGTCGGGCGGGACGGCGTGGCGGGCGCAGCTGCGCCCGCCGGATCTGGAGCCGTGCCAGTTCCCGGGCGGATGCGCGAACACCATGGAGTACGCGGGGTCCGGGCGGCGGCCGAAGTACTGCTATCAGGTCGTGGGCGGGGTCATGCACGACCGCGTCAACGCCAAGCGAATCCTCGACGGCGGCACGCCCGCCCGGCGCCGTGGTGAGGTCGACGACGCGCTGGCCCGCCCGATCGCCCGCGCCGGGCAGAGTGTGACCGACCAGGTCGCGGCGCTCATCGCGCGCCTGGACCACAGCAGCAGCGAGCTGCGCGACGCACTGGACACGCTGGCCGATCCCGAGGCGGTCGCGGCGGAGATCGCCGCGATCCAGCGGGCCGCGCGCGCCGAGGTCGACGCCGCGCAGGCCGTAGCCGACGAGGCCCGCGCCCAGGCCCGCGCCGCCCGCGCCGACGCCGAGGCCGCGCGACGCTCCGCGGCCGCGTCCGATGCCGAAGCCATCGAGGCCGCCGAGGCCCGCGCCGACGCCGAGCTCGCCCGGGATACCGCGATCGCCGCGCGGGAGGTCCTCGAGGGCGAGGTCGCGCAGGTCCGCGCCGAGCTCGAGCAGCGCGACACCGAGCTGGCCGCAGCCCTCGCCGAGCGGGACACGCTCACCGCCGCGCGTGACTCCGCGATCGCCGCCCGCGACACCGTGACCGCGGAGTCCGCCCGGGTCACCAGCGAGCTGGAGGCCCTGACCCGCGAGCACGCCCGCGTCGAGACCGAGCTCGTCGACGCCCGTCGGCAGGTGGAGCTACTGGTCGGCGAACGCGACACCACGGCCGCAGATCTGGGCGCGGCCCGCCGTGACCTCGACCGGGCGGAGACCGACCGCGCCCGGTTGGCCGACGAGCTGCACGAGGTCCGCGAACAGGCCGTCGAGCACCGGGCCGCACGCGCCGCGGCGGAGAGCAGCCTGGCCGCGCTGCGCGAGCAGCTCGCCCACGATGTCGACCGCGAGCGGGCCTACGGCGAACAGCGTCTCGCCGACGCCGAGGCCCGCCACGGCGCCCAGCTTGCCGAGCTGCGCACCGACCTCGCGCGGCTGCGCGGACAGATGGGCGGTCGGACTCCGGAAGCCGACGCCGGCCTCGTGAACGACTCCGGGTCCGGTCGAGGCACGAGCGGACGTAAGGCCCGACCCCGGGCGGCGCAGCGCCGACCCGGCCCCACCGCCACCACGACCGACACCGCACCTGCCGACGAAACCCGACCCGTCGCCCCCGATGCTCAGGAGTGAGGCCCCGTGAACTCCGCCTTCCCCACCGGACCCGCATCCCCCACCCCCGCTCATCAGGCGGGACCTCCCCCACGCCTGGGGCCCACCGCCGCCCCGCGGCCAGTGATGGCCAGCACGACCGTGCCGCTCGCCCCGGGGGCCGGGCCGTCGCTGTGCTGCGACCGGTGCGGGCAGGCCGCGGCCGACCCGCTGCAGCAGATCCTGATGAGCGCGGTGTGGCTGATCCCCGGCCCCGACGGCCCGACCACCGCCCGCTACTGCCGAGCGTGCCCGCCGGTCGGGCCGATCACCGACCTCGCTTGTCTGCGCTGCGGTGATGGACCTCTGCTTGTCGGCGAGCTCGCTGCCGATCCTTCCGGGCCCGATGACGTGCTGCCCGCGGCCGCGCGGGACTGGCTCGCTGCGGCGGGCTGGCGCCTGGACGGGCCGGTGTGCCCCGATTGCCGACCGCGCCGCTGACCGATCTCGTCGGATGGTCGCTGTCGGGGGCGTCCGGTATGACGTGGCTTGGAACGAGCTGAGGAGGACGTCATGCCTGCGCCTGACCCTGCTTCTGCGCACGCCGCACCCCTGGTGGAGCGCCTCGCGCAGATCCTTGATCCGGTCGCGTTCGACGACCGCGCCGAGCCCCGCACGCTTGGAGCGTTGTGGGATCAGACCTGCCGGCGCATGACCGCCCAGCAACACGCCGCCCGCGCGATCGCCGCCGGATGGGTGCCCACCTCGGAAACGGCGCCATGACGCGCCAGGACCGCAACGCCCGCACCGTGCTCGTCAACTTCCAGCCCGTCCGGATGCTGGCGGGGTCCACGTTGATCGATGAACTCGGCTCCGGGGACTGGTTCGTCGGGCCCTCCGGCGAGCTATCCGAGGTGACCTGCTCAGTATCGAGCATCCGAAACTCTGGACCGAGGTCATGAACCTGTCGATGTCGAAGCAGGAGCGCCTGTGAAGCGCCACGCCAGCCGCTGGCGCGGCATCGGCCCCGCCCGCCCGGACCGGGTCGCGTTTGTCCCCCAGAACGACCGCGGCCGTCCCGCCGGCGCCACCCCACCGGTGCCCCGCGCTGTGGCACCGCTCCCTGCCCGCCAGGGCCAGTGCTCGACGTGCGGGCAGATCGCACAGGTGAAGGGCGGGAACCTCCTGCCCCACCACAGCCCAGACCGCATCGCGTGCCGCGGCCGTCGACCGGCCTGGGCTGAGCTCGTCCGGCACCGCTGCCAGGACTGCGGCACCTCCGCCGGGCTGGGCGCCCGCGTCCCTGCCGACCACCACACTCCCACCGGGGAGCCGTGCAACGGCACTGCGCAGCTGGTGCCCACCGGGCGCCGGACCACCTATCGCCAGCCCCCACCCACCCCACGGGTCCCGATGCGGCGCGGGAAGCCCCACCCCGACGCCGCCGAGCGGGCCCGCCGAGACGAGAAGCGCGCCACTCTCCAGGCCGAGAAGCGACTCGCGCGCGATGCAGCCCGCGCCGCCAGGCAGGGGAACACCTCCCGGAAGCGCGTCCAGCAGCTGACCGAGGAACAGCAGGGGCCACGCATCCGGGCGGCCGCGGAGCTGGACGGTCGCTACCAGCACCCGGAGGACCTGCCCGGCGGCCCGCCGCACGCGTACCGACTCCCACAGCAACCAACCATCCCGCCTTCGCCGTTCACGGCCTCGGCAGCGCCGGTGCAGGAGGTCCGAGCCTCCACTCCCGAACCGTCCCCGCTTACCAAGCTCGTGCCCGTGCAGGAGGTGCCCATCAAGGCCTGGAAGGCAGCGGCCGCGCCACCGCACTACCTGTCTGACCCCTTCCGCCCGTGACCGAGCCAGTACGGTCGCTTTCGGCAGTACGTCGTCGGAGGGCCTTGCGGGATCGGCAGCTAGGTCCCCCGAGCAAGTGTGCTCCGGCTGCCGTCCGGCGCGTTCGCTGAGGGCACCAATGCTGGCGGTCTGCGCTAGTCCTGACAGGTGACGATCGCGTAGGCGCCCTCGGAGGAGTTCTCCGAGATCACGTTGCCGGACGGCCCGATAATCTGGCAGGAGATCGTGCCGCCGCCGGAGTTCTGCGCGGAGACGTAGGCGAAGCTCATTCCGCTGTAACCGGGGGACTCCACCGATTTCGACCAGGGCAGCTCGGCCGAGGAGACCTGCGAGGTATTCCCGCCGGTGCTGCTGTAGGTGATCATCGCGCTGTTCTTGCCGGTGATCTTGTAGGTGTAGGTCGAGCTCGGCTCGACATACGCCGTGGTCGGGGCGGTGGGGGCCGGGGTGGAGGCCATGGTCGCCGAGGACGCGGTCGATCGTGCCGACGTGGGATCGAGGGTCACCCGAACCGAAGAGGTCTTGCTCCACCACGTGCCCGCGGCCGGCGACTGCCATTCGACGAACGAGTCCATCGACGCGTAGTTCGTCGTGAAGGAGATGTCGCGGAAATCCGCGGTGTCTAACGCCGCGCTGGCCTCGTCGCCGGTCATGCCAGTCAGGTCAGGGACGGTCGCGTAGCCGAACGAGGCCGGGTCGTTCGGCTCCTGCGAAGTGGTGGTCGAGGTGGCCGCAACGGCCGTCTGATCGGAGCCCGCAGCAGACGAGCCCGACTCACCGGCTCCGAGTACGAGCCCGGCGATGAGCCCGACCACACACATGACCGCTCCGACGCCGAGCAGGCCCAGCCGCGGGCCGCGAGAGCCGGCCGGGGACGGTGCGTCTTCGATAGGTCCGGGAGGGGTGCTGTCCGGCGGCTGGATCATGGCGGGCCTTTCGACAGTTGCGCGCTGCTGACGCCCATTCAGCGCACTTTTCCGATCCACCGTTAGCACCAGTCCTCAGGATTGATGAGACGCTCGGAAGCCGCCAGCTCGGTGAGCTCACCGCCACGGCCACTCCGGCCGGGCTGGGTCCCCGTCACCGACCTCGACGACAGCCCGCTCTCGGCCGCGCCAGCGAGCACCACGGCCCGGCACCGGCCCAACCGGCCGCGGTGAGCGGCTACCTGATGAGGCGTCCGCGCCGCGGATGCAGGGGAGCGCGCATCACCGGTGTGCGTGAAACGCTGGAACCGGATTCCTCATACATTCGACGACCGTCATCGGTGGCCGCGAGCAGCTCCGCGCGGCCCGCATCGACGGTGTGACTCCAGGCGAGCACTGCGTCGAAGGCTGCGCGGCCGTGACCCCGAGCCCGAGCCCGAGCCCGAGCCCGAGCCCGAGCCCGAGGATCGGTGCATACGTTGCTGATCAGCACGTCGCCCTTCGGTCGAGTGCGGTGACGGGGGCGCGTCTCGGAGTGTGCCCAAGGCGGTCGCGAGGACCGCGCCACCCACCTCGACGACCACGATGCAGGAGCGTGGGTCCTCCAGCCGCGGCGTGAATCACTCCGTCGCCTCGGCCTGGCTGCTGTTCCCTGCGCTGGCGCTCTCGATCCCGGCGCCCCTCTCCTGCCGTCGCTGCTCGGCCAGGGGGTCGCGACGACGCCCCGCGACAGCACGGACCCAGCCGCCGGCACCGGGCTGACCGGGCTTGCGGAGCGGGTCACCTCGACGGTGGACGGCTGCGGCTGCCGAGCCCGCCCGGCGGCACCACCCTCCTGCACACCGAGCTGCCTCTCACCTGAGGCTGGCTCCCAACAAGGCGGATCGGGACCGGCTCAGCTGGACATCCGCTCTCTCATGCCGGGGAGTCCGACGGATTCCCCACCGAGGTGAGGTGCAGAAGTTGATGGAGCTCGGCAGTGATCGCCTCGCGCAGGGGATCGTGACGAGTTGACAGTGCGTAGCGGGGCGACTTGCGGTCGGGGTATGTCCAGACCGGGCTGTGGCGATGCTCGGCAGGTTCCCATTCGTAACGTGGATGTACGTGTGCGTGAAGATGCTCGAATGAATTTCCGAGGATCTCGTAGTTGATTCTTCGGAATCCACTGTCAAGCTGCTGGCACGCGTTCGCTACGGCCTCACCGAGGATGGACATGTCCATCAGGAAATCGGCGCGTTCGGCCCTGTTGAGATCACTGAGATGATTGGCCGTGCCTGCATAGAGAAGGAGGCTGTAGCCGGGAAGGTGTTGTGTGTCTCCGATGACCGCCCAGCTCGTCGACATGCGCATCATGACCGTCGGGTTCTCGCCACGCTCGGCGGCCGCGATTCTCTCGTACATCCGTCCCCCTTTGCGAGGGTTCACCGTTCCGCGGTTCAGCTTCCACTCCGCACTCGACTCTACTACGATTCTGATTGTGAACGACCCTGAGGCGCGTCTGTCGGACTTGTTCTCGCTCGCTGAGGGACAGCACGGGTACGCCGGTCTGGCGCAGCTCGGTCTGCACCTGGGCTCCCCCTCGGTGCAGCGCTGGCTGCAGCTCGGCCTTGTCGAGCTCGCCCGGCCCGATGTGCGCGACGTTGGTCCTGCGGGAGGAGTGCTCCGGGTCAGGGCGGGCGCCCGGCACGATTTTCCCGGTCTGTATGCGACCTGGGTCGGGCTCGAATCGACGCCGGCGTGGCGGCGTTCGCCCACGGCCACCGCGGTGGTGTCGCATCGTTCCGCTGGCCTGGTCTACCGAGTCCTGACCGCCCCGGTGGCGGCCTACGAGTTCACCGCCCCGACTGCGCAGGCCGCTACTCGTTCCTCGTCATGGCCGGGCGCAGCCGCGCCTGCATCGACCGAACATCCTCAGCCAGCGCAGGGTGGCGACGCGGTGGGTTCGCCGTCGGGAGAGGTGGTCGTGCGGAACGCGCTGTTGCTCGAGTGTGAGGTCGTCCTCGTTGAGGGGATGTGGGTCACCAGCCCAGCTCGGACGGTGGCCGATCTGTACGTCGACTGCGGCGTCGGGGTCGAGGTGCTCGGCCGGATATGCCAGAACCTGCTGTCCGCCGGGTGGGTCGCCGGCCGGGATCTGCCGGGCGAGTTGAGCGCTGCCTTCGCTCGACGCGGCCTTCACGATGATGGGAGCGGGTGGCTGGCCGAAGCGCTCGAGGCGGCGGCCTGAGCCGGAACGGCAACAGCGGTGACTCACCCCGACCCGTGGCGGCCCCACCTTCTTCCCGAGTTTCGTGACCGGTTTCCCACCTGGTCTGATCTGACATCCGCGGTCGCACAGCGGGCCAGCGGCCCTGAGCTCGACTCCAGCCGGGCGATGCAGCAGCTGATCATGACCGACCTGCTCGCCGGGCTCAACCAGCGATCCCACGAGTGGCATCTCCTCGGATCGCTGGCCCTTCCCGTGCGCCCACATCCCGATGACCCGTGGCCCGAGACGATGCGGCCGTCCCAGACCGGGCCCCATCCGGCTTACTGCATGCCGCGGACCGCCTTCGATCTGGACCTTTTCGCGCACTCCCTGCGTCACCGCGACGCCCATGACTACGGGCGGGAGGTCCTGGCCGCGATCCACGACATCGCTCCACCCATCTCCCAGCCGGGCAGGACCTCGACGGTCGGGCTGGGCGGGCTGCTGCGCTACAGCGCGAACGCCCTGACCGTCCACGACAGCGGACAGGTCATGGGCACCCTCAACGCGCAACCGGTCGACGATCGCTACGGCCCCCGTAGAACTGTCGCCGTCGCCGACCCCATTGTCGTGGAAATCGATATCAAGCCGCCGAGCAAGATGGTCTATGTCGGCCCGCCCGACGTTTCACATCGCTCGGTAACTGCCCTCGACCTTCCCGGTCTCATGCCGGTCCGGCCGACCCTGTTTCCCATCTCGAACCAGATCGCGGACAAGCTCGTCCTGCTTACCGGTCCGCCGACCAGCCTTCGCGGCAACAACACCACGGCCTGGCACCGCTATAAGGATCTCATCGATCTGCACTATCTGATCTCGACATGCCGTGTCGACGGTGATCTGCTCCGCCAGGCCGTGGCCACAAACTGGAACTGGAACAGGATGGACGCAGAGCGGCTCCCCGTCCCCTACCGGGTTTACGGGCAGTCGCCGCTGGCCACACCTGATGAACGTCAGATCCCATGGGAAGCCGAGATCGACGCGCTCCGTCACCAGTGGCCGCAGCTACGTGCCTACCCGCACTTCTCCGCGATGGTTGACACCATCAGTCACTTCACCGCCGAACTGAGCGCCAGCGAGAGCAGCCGCTGGCGCCCGGGGCAGGGCTGGGAATCAGATCCCACCGCCGCTGCCCGGGGCGCGCAGCGGGCGCTCTACGCCCGCGAGGACCGAGAACGGGCCGCTCGAACCCAGCACACATCGACGACCCCACCACCTGCAGCGGGACCCCAGCAGCTCGGCGGCCCGGACCGGACCAGGGGGCGAGGGCTCCGTCCGTAGGGAGCGGTGGCTCAACCCGTGACCGGCACCGCGAGCGCGGCCACGGTCGACTGTGCAGCTTCCGAGGGGCTACCCGACGCCGTCGCTATCGGCCGACGGAGCCGTCAATCTGTTCGCGCAGGATGTCGGCGTGGCCCGGCCTATCCGCCACGGCGATTGCCCGTGCGCTGGGCATGCCCACTGAGGCGGTGCGCCAACGGCACAACGCCGCCGACGGCAGCCGCTCGACAGGTTCGTGTCTCGGGTGCGGTGCGCTCGCCATGGCTTCGACCAAAGCCGCCGAATCAAGCATGTCCCGAGACCCGACACACTCAGAGGGAGCTGTGCTGGCAAGCCCGCTCACCGCACACACAGCAGTAGATAATTTTCTAGCATGATCGTATGTTCAGGAGCGTGGACTCCTCCCCCGCCGACCGGCTCCTCTCCCTGTCGATCACTCTGGCCATCGACCCGCCGATCCCGGCCGATACCGATGTCCACGAGATCGGCCAGGCCGTGGCCGCAAGGATCGGCAGCGACGGGGTCGCGATGACGACGGCCCCCGTTCGCGGTGAGCCGATCGGCCGCCTCGGCTGGGTCATCCCCACCACCACGAATCGCGCCATGGGCAGCGGCCTCGCCGACTTCGCACGCGTTTTGGAGGCCGCCGCTCGTGAGGGTCTCGAAGGCGTCGCCCCCCTGACGACCCCGGAAAATCGCGGCCGCGTCCGCACCGTCGCCTTGGAAGTCCTCACTCTCGACGAGGTCGATCGTCGCCTGGCCATCGACCGCTTCCCCGACGTTGTCGGCATCGACGAGGTCTGCCACATCCTTGGCGTGAAACGAGCCATGGCCTACCGCCACACCTCCCGCGACAGCTTTCCCCCGCGTGTCCGTGAGGGGGTCGCGATCTGGTTCCGCGCTGGCGTCGAGCGCTACGCCGCCGAGCTACGGGGGGAACCAGACCCCATGATCGAGAAGATGCGCAGCCTCGGATACTCCACAGCGCCCGTCGAGGTCGGAACCTCACCGACGGCCGCAGCCGGTAGGGAGGACATCAAGACCACCGGCCCCAGCTGATCCGCAGCCGAGGACGCCCGACACGGCCTCGACGGCCACGCGCGCGTCAGAGATTCTGCGCTGGCAGGCGGCACCGCCCCGGCCTGACCCACCCCGCTCACACCGGTCTCCCCGGAGACGCTGGCTACCGTGCGCGGTCGGCGCGGCAGTGATTGTCGGCCCCCTGTGCCACTCTGCGAGGCGAGCTCGGTCTGCGGGTGGAAGGAGATGAGCGGTGACCCTTGAGCCGCTCTGGGTCTGATGGAGACTCGCGCTATGGGATTCCGACCGGCTGTTGGTCGTCCCAGTGGGCAGCGTAGAACGTGCGCTCGTACTCGGCCGGTGGGCGGTCGCCGAGGTAGCCGTGCAGGCGCTGCTGGTTGTGCCAGTGCACCCAGCCCAGCGTCGCGAGCTCGACGTCCTCCACGGTCTTCCACGGACCGTCTCGGGTGGGACCGCGGATCAGCTCGGCCTTGTAGTAGCCGTTCACGGTCTCGGCCAGGGCATTGTCGAACGAGTCCCCGACACTGCCGATCGACGGAACCGCACCGATCTCGGCGAGCCGCTCGCCGTACCGAACTGATGTGAATTGAGCTCCGGCATCGCTGTGACACCGCAGATCCGGCAGCCGCGTGCCGCGCGACCAGCGGGCCATCTCCAGCGCGTCGAGCACCATCGACGTGCGCATGTGCCCTGCGACTCGCCAGCCCACGATCATCCGCGAGAAGGCGTCGACGATGAAACACACGTAAGCGACCCCGGCCCAGGTCGGCACGTAGGTCAGGTCGGTGACCCACAGCTGGTTCGGCGCGTCAGCCCGGAACCGGCGCTTCACCAGGTCCGGATGGCGGGCCGTGACTGGATCCGCCCGGGTGGTGCGAACCCGTTTCGTCCGTTGCGCGCCCTCGATCCCCGCCGCCCGCATCAAGCGGGCGACCTGATCGCGGCCGACGTCCAGGCCGGCACGGCGGGCGGCCTTCCAAAGCTTGCGGACTCCGTAGACGCGGTAGTTGTCCACCCACAACCCGACCAGCGCAGGAACGAGATCACCGTCGCGCCGGGCCCGCGCCGAGGGCAGACGAGTCTTGGCGGCGTAGTAGCTGCTCGGGGCCACCTGCATCACGCGGCAGATGAGCTCGACCCCGAGCCGGCGCCCCTCCACCACGTCCTCGCGGTGGGCGTCGATGAACTGCACTATCTGCGGTACTGGCGGTCGAGCTCCGCCCCGAAGAAACTCGCAGCCCGCTTGAGTACCTCGTTCGCCCGGCGCAGCTCCCGGACCTCCTGCTCGAGCTCACGCACCCGGGACGCCTCGTCGGTGGACACGCCGGGCTGGTGGCCGTCGTCGATATCGGCCTGGCGAACCCACAACCGCACCGACTCTGCGCCGTAGCCGAGCTGATCGGCCACCCGCTTCACCACGCCATGGTCGTGGCCCAGCTCGGTGCGCAGGGTGCGGACCATCCGCACCGCCGCGGCCTTCTCCTCCTGCGAGTACCGCCGCGTCGTGGGCTTGCCCGCAGTTCGTTCTGACGGCATGACTCCATCCTCGTTTCCAAGACCAGGAGTCTCCACCGGACCCAGAGCGGCTCACCTCGCCCTGGAGCTGTTCCCTCGCCGCGTGGATCCGGAGGACTTCGCCCGCGCCCAAGTCGGACGGTTCGCTGGTCACCAGCTCCGCATCGGCCGCTCCCGAGTCGTGCACGCTGTCGCCTTCCGTTCCTGGCTCGGCGACCTCACGCTGCCGGTCCCGGCCTGTCACCAGGGCTGGTCCGGATTCGCCGCAGCCGGCGACCTGCTCGCCACCAGCGATCCCGTGACGTGCCGGAAGTGCGCGTTGCGCGCCGGGCCGGTAGCCGTGGTGGCGGAGCAAACCGCGTTGTTCCCGGTCGAGCTGCCCTAAAGCAGCCCGGCCGGCGCTGGCCACGGCCCCAGCCGACGAGGCGGCCGGGCGGCGCCCCGAGGATGCGGACCCGCCGCATCGCCGACTTCGAGCCCAGCCTCGACGGACGGCCCTACCTGCGGCCCGTCCCTCGGATCTCGAGGGCAGGCCGTCGTCGTCTCACCCGTTCGCGCGGGGTTTGAAGGCTCTTCCGGAAATGGAGTGCAGGTGAGGGCGTGATCGACCGCGCGGGTGGGGTCGTGTCGCTGCGGTGAGGCGGGCCCCGAGAAGTTGATGATGAAGGTTCCTACGCCGAACACCGTCAACAAGCCCGGGGACCCGATGTCGCAGCCTACGTGCCCGCCTGCCCAGATCGTGGCCGACACGATCATCCGTACCGTCGAGCTCGGGGTGCGGATCACCGACGCCGCCCTGGCCGGGGAGACCACGGTGCTGTGGTGCGACCTGCTCACCGACGGGCCCGGCGCCTGCCCGGGGTGCGGACTGACCGGGATCTACCGCGACAGCACCGAGCGCCGCGTCAGCGACGTCCCGGTGGTCGGCCATCCGCTGCAACTGCGGGTCCGGGTGCCGCGCTACCGGTGTGTCCACGATGACTGCGCCCGCGAGATCTTCGCCCACGACTCGACCCGCCTGGCCCGTCCCGGTGCGTCCACGACCCGGCGCTGCGCGGAGTACGTGTTGCGCCGCTTGGCGATCGACCAGGCGACGGTCGCCGCGGTCGCCCGTGAGCTGGGCCGCAGCTGGGACACCGTGAACAGCGTCGCGGTCGCCGCGACCGAGCAGCTGCTGCGCTCCGCCGGGCCGGCCCGCCTGGACGGGGTGCGGGTGATCGGGGTCGACGAGCACAAGTGGGCGCACGTGTTCGGCGCCGACGGAGACGGGTTCGTCACCGTGATCACCGACCTCACCGATGTCGTCGCAGGCCGGGGGCCTGCGCGGCTGCTCGACCTGGTCCCGGGCCGCTCGGCGGCGGCCCTGAAGACCTGGCTCGACGCCCGCGACCCGGCCTTCCGCGACGGGGTCCGGGTCGTGGCGATGGACGGTTTCGGCGGCTACAAGAACGCCGCCACCGACGCGTTGCCCGATGCGGTCACGGTGATGGACCCGTTCCACGTCGTCGCCCTGGCCGGGCACAAGCTCGACCTGTGTCGCCAACGTGTCCAGCACGACACCCTCGGCCACCGAGGCCGCACCGGTGACCCGCTCTACCGGGCACGGCGGACCCTGCGGACCCGCCTCGGACTGCTCACCGACCGCCAACGCACCCGGCTTGAGGCGGTCTTCGCCGCCGACGAGCACGTCGCGGTCGAGGTCACCTGGTGGGCCTACCAGCAGATCATCGCCGCCTACGCCGACCAGGACCGCCGACGCGGCAAAGCATTACTCAGCGGCGTGATCTACCGGCTACGCACCGGGCTACCGCCCGGGCTCGACGAGCTCACCACACTCGGCCGAACCTTGCACCGGCGCCGCGTCGACATCCTGGCCTACTTCTCCCATCGCGCCTCGAACGGCCCCACCGAGGCCATCAACGGCCGACTCGAAGCCCTCCGCCGCAACGCCATGGGCTTCCGCAACCTGATCAATTATCGGATCCGGTCGCTACTGCACTGCGGAGCGCTCGCACTCTAAATCCGGAAGAGCCAAATAACTTCAACAGCAGCGCGAGACCTATAAGGCTCCTGCCCCTGACAGCGCTCATTCGTTCAGCGCTAGCAGATCTGCAGGGGTCTCACAATGATGAGGGCCGGGCATTCCGGTTAGCGTGTCCGCCTCGGTGAGGAGTTTCCGATCTCAACATCATAGCGGCGGGCCCAGGCTGTCATTAGGCCGTGGTTCCCGAGCCAAGCGTCTACATTGATGGCGCCGGTAGGGCTGAGCTGGACTATCTCAGGAAGCCCGAAGTGCTGAACCAGGCCGGATCCGACTTCAATGCCACTGCGAGGCGGTCCTGGACTGTGTCACTCGCTGAAAGGTCCGCGACGGTCTGAGCTGTGGCGGCGCGAACAGGACGGGTATTGGGAAGGCGCCTATTGCGGCCGTACAAATCTCCCCAGAGTTCAAGTCGGTCGTAGACTCCGTCTGAGCGGGCAATGCCTCCGAAGACCGCGGCAGTTCCCCAGTGGCCCACTCGCTCCACGGCCCACCGCAGCCCCATTCCGACCAGTAGTACTAAATCATCAACAACTGCTAGTCGGCTCACTCCGCGCTGCTCCTCAAGTGAGCTGGCTTGAGCTCCGAAGAACGCTCCATCGGCGTGCAGCTCAAGGTAGCGCTCACGGGGGGCCGCTGCATCTTGGTCGTCTCGATATGGATGTTCGGTGAAGGTCAACCGTCGTGGGCCGGGGATCGGGCTGCCGGATGGCGCAGGTGAAGAGTTAAGTGGCGATTGGAAGTCGACTTGGTGGAGCCACTGTGAGAACTCGTGGGCTACCGCCCGGTTCATCGTGGCGTCCGCGGTCACTGCTGGTACGACGGCGATGTAGCACCACCTGCCCGGATTCGGCGAGTGCCGCCTGGCCCTCAGACACGACTCGCCTCTCACGGGCCTGACGCCGTGCGTCACCTAGGAAGCGGCGTTGATAGCGGTCAGCGAGCTCGGCCTCACCAAGGTAGCGAGTGTGGCTGCCGTCGCGCACCGGGAAGCACCGAGGTCTACGTTCACTACGGGGCGCGAAGTCGACCCCATGACCTGAGTTGCACAGGTTTAGTGCCCCGGGGCGGGGATGGCGGGTAGCTGGTCGAGGATCGCTCGGGCGTCGGTGGTGATCTCGGGTGCTGCGGTGAGTTCCTGTCCGCCGATGCCGATCCGGACGGTGCGCAGCGGCCGTAGTGTCCGGACGAGCCTCTTGATCGAGGCGCCGGTCAGGTCCTGCAGGTGCCGGCTGACCGCCAGCGCGGCGAACACGACGGTCAGGTGTGCCTCGATCGCATCGCGCCGGCGGTGGAAGATCGGTCGGGCCCGCAGGTCGGACTTCGCCATCCGAAACGAGCGTTCGACCTGGTAGAGGTCGTGGTATGCATCGATCACCGCCTGGCCGGCCATGGTCGCCGCGGGCAGGTTGGTGACGTAGCCCTTCAAGCCGGCGAGCTCGCGGGCCCGTTCGACCAGCGCCCAGTCCACGCCGCGTTCGGCGCCGTCGAGGCGCACGAACCGGTTCCTTCTTGAGAGGCCGGCTGCCGTCGGCGACCTTCTCCGCCCGGTCGACCATGGCGTTGATGGCCCGGTCGTCGCGTTTGTGGCGGGCGAAGCGGTACTGGTAGACCACCCGCCGCGACCGGGCGGCCTTGCTGCCGGTACGGCCGGTGCCCATAACGCGGGTGGATTCGAGGATCTGCCCGTCGGTGAAGGCGTTGCCGCGCCGCTCGATGTGCTCGGCCAGGTCGTAGGGCGCCTTGGTGATCCGCGACCCCACGATGAACGAGAACCCGGCGTCCTCGATCGCGTTCAGGTTCGCCGCTGAGAGCATCCCGGCGTCGGCGACCACCACCATGTCGGCCACGCGGTGACGCTGGGCGAACGAGGTGAGCACCGGCAGCAGGGTCTTGGTCTCGGCCTTGTTGCCCTCGAAGCAGTGCACCTCGAGCGGGAACCCGGTCGGGTCGACGAGCAGGCCGAGCTGGATCTGCGGGTCGACCCGGCGTTCCTTGCTCATCCCCACTTTGCGCAGGTCGTCCTCGTCCTGGGCCTCGAAGTGCAGCGACGTGACGTCATAGAGCACCAGCGACACCGCACCCGCCTGGCGCGCAGCGGCCATGCACGCGGCGGCGAGCACGGCGCGGTAGTCGCGGGAGATGCACCGCTGCAGGGCGGCGGTGAGGGTGTTGCGGTGCGGCGCCGGCACCCCGATCTCGTCCAGCACACCGGCTACGGCGAGCTTCGAGGTGGGCTCGATGATCCGGGCCAGCACCAGCGCCCGGAACGCCTCGTCGGCGACCGTGTCGAACCCGAGCCTGCGGTAGGCATCAACCAGGACATTCCACAGGACCTCGCACCCGGAGCCGGTCACCACGGCGCGACCCTCCGACGGGGCCAGCGGAAGGTCGAGAGCCTGCTGACCGGCCCGGATCCGGTCGCGCGCCGTGCTCATCAACGTCGCCAGCTCGACCTCGTCGTGGGCCGAGCCCACGTGCTCGACGATCCGCCGCACACCTCGACGCTTCTCGACGATCTGAACCGCCGTCGCGCCGGAAGCGGTCCTCACCTTCCGGACGAACACCGCGACAGGCTACCGATTAGTGCCCCAGATCCAGCGGCCGCACCGCACTGACCAGCGGCGACACGAACCGAGCACCACTCACCTGTGCAACTCAGGCATGAGGAGCGTCGTTACTGGGCGGCACGACGACAGCACTTGCATAACCAACGCCGTCGACAGGGATCGCGATGTAGGCGACGCGGGGTGCAGGCGCGGCATGTGTTTGGAGAGCCTGATGAAGTCGATGGTGCTCGACTTCCGCAGGGGGCCGCTTGCCGACGGTTACCTGGCTCTTCCGGAAATGGAGTGCAGGTGAGGGCGTGATCGACCGCGCGGGTGGGGTCGTGTCGCTGCGGTGAGGCGGGCCCCGAGAAGTTGATGATGAAGGTTCCTACGCCGAACACCGTCAACAAGCCCGGGGACCCGATGTCGCAGCCTACGTGCCCGCCTGCCCAGATCGTGGCCGACACGATCATCCGTACCGTCGAGCTCGGGGTGCGGATCACCGACGCCGCCCTGGCCGGGGAGACCACGGTGCTGTGGTGCGACCTGCTCACCGACGGGCCCGGCGCCTGCCCGGGGTGCGGACTGACCGGGATCTACCGCGACAGCACCGAGCGCCGCGTCAGCGACGTCCCGGTGGTCGGCCATCCGCTGCAACTGCGGGTCCGGGTGCCGCGCTACCGGTGTGTCCACGATGACTGCGCCCGCGAGATCTTCGCCCACGACTCGACCCGCCTGGCCCGTCCCGGTGCGTCCACGACCCGGCGCTGCGCGGAGTACGTGTTGCGCCGCTTGGCGATCGACAAGGCGACGGTCGCCGCGGTCGCCCGTGAGCTGGGCCGCAGCTGGGACACCGTGAACAGCGTCGCGGTCGCCGCGACCGAGCAGCTGCTGCGCTCCGCCGGGCCGGCCCGCCTGGACGGGGTGCGGGTGATCGGGGTCGACGAGCACAAGTGGGCGCACGTGTTCGGCGCCGACGGAGACGGGTTCGTCACCGTGATCACCGACCTCACCGATGTCGTCGCAGGCCACGGCCGTGCGCGGCTGCTCGACCTGGTCCCGGGCCGCTCGGCGGCGGCCCTGAAGACCTGGCTCGACGCCCGCGACCCGGCCTTCCGCGACGGGGTCCGGGTCGTGGCGATGGACGGTTTCGGCGGCTACAAGAACGCCGCCACCGACGCGTTGCCCGATGCGGTCACGGTGATGGACCCGTTCCACGTCGTCGCCCTGGCCGGGCACAAGCTCGACCTGTGTCGCCAACGTGTCCAGCACGACACCCTCGGCCACCGAGGCCGCACCGGTGACCCGCTCTACCGGGCACGGCGGACCCTGCGGACCCGCCTCGGACTGCTCACCGACCGCCAACGCACCCGGCTTGAGGCGGTCTTCGCCGCCGACGAGCACGTCGCGGTCGAGGTCACCTGGTGGGCCTACCAGCAGATCATCGCCGCCTACGCCGACCAGGACCGCCGACGCGGCAAAGCATTGCTCAGCGGCGTGATCTACCGGCTACGCACCGGGCTACCGCCCGGGCTCGACGAGCTCACCACACTCGGCCGAACCTTGCACCGGCGCCGCGTCGACATCCTGGCCTACTTCTCCCATCGCGCCTCGAACGGCCCCACCGAGGCCATCAACGGCCGACTCGAAGCCCTCCGCCGCAACGCCATGGGCTTCCGCAACCTGATCAATTATCGGATCCGGTCGCTACTGCACTGCGGAGCGCTCGCACTCTAAATCCGGAAGAGCCGGTTACCTGGACTGCGACTCCCGACGCCTACTCCACTCCGATTAGAATGATTCCGCCCTGCTGGTTAGCCAGCGCGCAGAAATCTTTAGTGAACTCCTGCTCGTGACGCCAAGAGATCTCACGGTTCTTCGGCTGCACTTCATAAGCGGATTCGGCTTTAAACTCGACGGCGGAGTGGATCCCGTCGACCTCACCCCGGTTCAGCATCCGGGCGAGGTCGTGCACCCGCGTCCACACCGAATCCTCGTCCGGGCCGCGGACGGCGATACGCACCGCGGCGTCACCGCACGAGGACAGTGCGATCGTGCAGGGTGGAGGAGCCTCGACGGTCTCGACGGCGTCGATCGGACACCGGGGCGCGGCGGTCACCGGCTCTCGGACCGCCCCCCGGCCGCGGACTTCGCCGCGAGCACGGCCGGCAGGCTGGCGAACTCGACCCCGGCGGCGCCGAGCTCCGTCCGGATGCGCGCCGCCAGCTCCAGCGCCGCGGGACCGTCCCCGTGCAGGACGAGTGCTGTCGGCGACGATCGGGAGATCCTTGCCGCTCCGAGAGGCGATCACACCCTCGGTGACCATCCGCACCGTCCGGGCGGTCACCTCATCCGGGTCGTGCAGCACGGCGCCCGCCTCGGAACGGGGCACAAGGGTCCCCCCGTCGGTGTACGCGCGATCGGCGATGCCGACCATGGCGATGCGCAGACCACGTTCGCGGGCGATCTCGGCCAGCTCACCCTCCTGCATTAGGACGATCAGCTCGGGGTCGAACGCCTCGACGGCGTCGGCCACGGCCCGCGCGTAGTCGGCCCGGGTGACCACGAGGTTGCCCAGGCGGCCGTGGGGCGAGAGGTGGGTGACGGTCGTCCCGTGCGCACGGGCGAACGCCGAGAGCGCCCCGAGCTGGTAAAGCACGTCGGTTCGGACCTCGTCCTCGGTCAGGTCCATCGCGCGGCGGCCGAACCCGACCAGGTCCGGGAAGCTGGGATGCGCACCGATACCGACACCGCGTGCGACGCACTCCGCCACCGTCCGGTCCATCACGCGGGGGTCCCCCCCGTGGAAGCCGCACGCGACGTTCGCCGAAGTGAGCATCGTCAACAACTCGGCGTCGTTGCCCATCGTCCACGGACCGAAGCTCTCGCCCAGGTCGGCGACAAGATCCACCACCGGCACGGCGTACCCACCTTCTCCGAGAGTCCAGCGACCGTCGAACGGCACTGTCGACTGCAGTCCGCTCGGTGGCCGCCTCCTGGTGACAAGGTGTCCGACGTTAGGTGGCGGGCCGTCGTCGAGCGACGTTCATGCACGATCGCCATGGCGCGATAGAAGCCGCTGATGGTCGCTCCGTGATGGATGTGCGCGCGAACCGGGAGTCGTCGCTCCGTCCGGTGCTTTCGGGTTCCGGTCCATGTCTGGTGCGGCCGCAGGATCGACAACGTAGGCCGCCAGGGTGAACATGCCGTCGGCGAAGGTCTCAAGGAGCTGAGCAGGCAGAACAGCTGTTCCTTGCCGATGGACACGGTGCGCAGCTGACCGGCCCAGTCGATGAGGTCGCTGACGATGTGGTGGTGGAAGTCCTGCAGGTCGTCCAGGTCGTCGCGACCGGGCAACGGTTGCTGGCGCAGCTGGATCAGGCGCAGCGCGGTGAGCTCGACCTGCTAAAGCTCGGCCGAGTCGGTGATGCCCCGGCCGGTTGCTTAGGACACCGGAGTCGAGATCCAGGTAGGGGCCGGTCAACGGCGGTAGCGGGCCTGGACACGCTTACGAGCCTCGCCGGTGCTCAGCGAGCCCGCGGCGACTGCGTCGGGCAACGCCAGGCCCCAGACTGCGACCACCTCATCGAGATCGAACGGCTCGTCGGTGCGGGCCAGCTCCTCGACCGCGGAGCGAGTTTGCACGTCCTGCTTAGCCAGTGTCCCGCTGCGGTGCGCCAGTCACGTCGACCTTGCCCAGCGCGATGACTAACGCGGCGAGATCCCGGGCAATGCCGTCCGCGTCCACAACCCGCCCCTCGACCAGGGCCTCGCCGTCGATCCACCGGTGGACAGCCGAAGGGGTGGTGGTCCCCGGGCTGGCCGATCGCGACGACCTCCGGCACCTGGACAGGCGATACCGAGGCGAGCGCCGGCAGCGCCCGAACCTCGCGGTGCAGACCCCCGAGGCCCCCCGCGGTCAGCGGCAGCCGCGCCGACAGGGTCGTCCCGACCCGAAGATCGCATTCGTCGACCCGCCGTAAGCCAGCCGGCGCACCGGGAGGTCGGCCCACTCTGGGAACTGCACTCGGACCAGCTCGCGGACGAGGTCGTCGTCGATATCAACCTCGTCCGTGTGCATCCTGGCCATCGAGCCCCCATCCCAACGTTGCCGATCATCATCGGATAGGTGTAACCACCGATCGCCCGGGCACCGTCGATGTAGGCCGGCGCGCGGAACTATCCGCTGAACTGGGCGGGCTGTGGCCGCTTCGTCGGCGCGGCTTTCTCCGGGGCGGACGTCGAGATGCTCGAGTCGCGGTCACGGTAGGCCTCGACGACCTCGGCAGGAATGCGGCCCCGCTTGGAGACGGGGTATCCGTTCTCCCGCGCCCACACGCGCACCGCCTGGTTGTGGCGCCGAGCCTCTGTCGAGCCCGCCGCTGCGGCAGCCTCGCGATGGCGTGCGCGCCGGCCGCCTCCTGCGGTTCGCGCGGCGGAAACGAACGGGGCGAGCTTGCCCCGGAGCGTTGCGGCGTTGTCCGCATTGAGGTCGATTTCGAACTGCTTCCCGTCGAGGGCGAAAGCGACGGTCTCATCAGCTGCCGCGCCGTCGAGGTCATCGATAAGCTGTACCGTTTCGATTCGCGCCACTGTGTCATCCTCTGCTGTATTGATGCTTGGTGCCGAGGGTAGTGGATGCTCTACGGGAGACATGCCTTCCCCCGGATTAGCGATACTGCGGGCCAGCGATGTCGTGATGGCCCGGGCGGTGGCGCTTCCCGGGTGATAGGCGAGGTAGGTCGCCAGGATCCGCAGGGCGGTCAGCGCCTCGTTCTTCCGCTCGACCCACTCGCTCTGGCGGGCGCCGCATGCGTTGCGGAACGCTGATCGAAGCTCACGGGACAGGGCGATTCCTGCCACGATGACGGGATCTGGCATCACGGTCCTCTCGCACAGCACCGGGGATAAGGCTCAGTGTGCGACAGGGGGTCGACAATTCTCTTGGCCCACCAAGCCAAGCGCAGTGGACAGACCGACAGAAATGTGAACCGTCCCGGGTTCGGTGCCGCTTCCTTCCTTGTGGAGGATGTGGATCATGTCCAAGCGCTACCCGCCCGAGCAGCGTTCCCGGGCCGTGAAGATGGTGCTCGACCACCTCGACGAGTACCGGTCGGTCTACGCGGCGTGCCAAGCGATCGGCCCGAAGGTGGGCGTGGGTGTCGAGTCGCTGCGCCAGTGGACGGTCCAGGCACAAGTCGATGCCCAGCAGACTCCCGGGCCGAGCACTCTCGAGCGGCAGCGGATCAAGGACCTGGAACGTGAGGTCCGGGATCTGAAAGAGGCCAACGAGATCCTCAAAGCTGCTTCGATTTTCTTCGCGAGGGAACTCGACCCTCGCCACCGCTGATCTGTGAGTTCATCGATCAGATGCGTGCATGTCGATATCGGGTCGAGTCGATCTGTCGCGTGCTCACCGAGCAAGGCGTCCAGGTCGCCCCACGCACGTATCGCAACTGGAAAACGGCCAAACCATCGGCTCGGACAATCACCGACGCCTATCTGACCGATGCGCTGCGCGCCACGATCGGCACCCCAGAAGGCATGTACGGACGACGAAAGATGACCGCACACCTACGCCGTCAGGGCTACCGTGCGGCGGCCTGCACGATCGATCGGTTGATGCGCGACGAGGGTCTGACCGGACTGGTCCGAGGGGGCCATCACCGCACCACGATCCCTGCCGACCACGGTGGCCGGCGCGCGCCTGACCTGCTCGATCGAGACTTCACCGCGGCGGCGCCGAATCGGAAGTGGGTCACCGACTTCACCTACTGCCGAACGTGGTCCGGGTTCGTCTACGTCGCGTTCGTCATCGACTGCTTCTCCCGGGCGATCGTCGGCTGGCACGCCACACAGGTGAAGAACACCGCCATGGTCACCACGGCACTGAAGATGGCCTTGTGGCGACGCGACCACGAAGGAAGGCGAATCGGCGATGGTCTCATTCACCATAGCGATGCCGGGTCTCAATATACGTCGATTGCATTCTCCGAGACTCTCGGTATCGAGGGTCTCGCGGCGTCGATTGGCAGTGTCGGCGACGCCTACGATAATGCGCTCGCCGAATCCACTATTGGCCTGTTCAAGACCGAGGTGATCGGTCGGAACAGTCCGTTTCGGGCGCACCCGGCGAAGACGGTCGACGACATCGAGTACGCCACGATGGAATGGGTCGACTGGTACAACCACAGGCGGCTGCACAGCCTCTTGGGCTACGTCCCACCCGACGAGTTCGAAGGCGCCTACTACGCTCAACCAGCGGCGCTCCAAACGGAGCCGCCACCAGCATGAAGCCGGCAACGAACCCGAGACGGTTCAATGCGTCGCCGACCCTGGCACAAGCGGTACGGCCCTTGAGAGTTGGGCCGAGGCCGAGGCGGAGGCGCTGCTCAGCTGTCGGTGGATGCCGGTCGCGACTGGGGTAGCTGACGGAGTGGCCGGATGAGGCGAACGAGCATGGTGTGCAGGGCGGAGCTGTCACCGGCCAGCGAGAGTGCGGACGCTCGGTTGTTCTCGGCGGGGTCCATCGCGGTCCAGCGCAGCTCCTAGCCGGCGTCGTGGGCGAGCTGGGCCAGGAACGCGCGCTGGGTGCGCCCGGTTGCCCTCCCGGAACGGGTGCAGGGCGTTGATGTCGCCCAGCGGCTCGGCCAGGCCGGTGACGAAGCCGTCGAGGTCACGTCCGCGCAGGACTTGCTCGGTGTGGAGGCGACTGAAGATGTCGGCGGCGAAGGTCTTGAGGTGTGGGGTAGGCAGAACAGCTGTCCCTTGCCGATGGACACGGTGCGCAGCTGCCCGGCCTAGTCGTAGAGATCGCTGGAGATGTGGTGGTGGAAGTCCTGCAGGTGGTCCAGGTCGTAGCGACCGGGCAACGGTTGCTGGCGCAGCTCGATCAGGCGTAGCGCGGTGAGCTCGGCCTCGGCCTGGGCGAGCTCGGCCGGATCGGTGATCCCCAGCCGGTTCCGCAGAACGCCGATGTCGATGTCGAGGTCGGGATCCGGGCCGGTCAACGGCGGTAGCGACCACCGGCAGCATCCCGAGCAGCGCGACCAAGGCCGCGCTGCCGGTGACCCAGCTGGGCCAGGACACGCTCACGGGCCTCGCCGGTGCTGACCGAGCCGGCGGCGACACCGTCGAGCAGAGCCAGACCCTCCGCGCTCGGCTCCAGGCCCTCGGCGCGGACCGAGGCGGGGGCACCTACGGCGCCCGGCGGGGTGGTCCTTGCGGCCGAGCTACGGACGCTCGAGTCTGCAGGCTCTCGCCGGCCATCACCGCGATCGCGCGAGGGAATTGGTGGACCGGGACTTCGCCCGCCAGGGCCCGAACCAGCTGTGGGGCACCGACATCACCGAGCACCCGGCCCGGGGGGCAAGGTGTACTGGGCGGTGGTACTCGAGGTGTGCTCGCGCCGGGTGGTCGGCTGGTCGATCGATATCTCGCCGACCGCGGCGCTGGTCACCAACGCGCTCGGAATGGCGATCGAGTCTCGGACCCCGCCGGCCGGGGCGGTGACCCATTCCGCCCGCGGGCCCCAGTTCGGGTCCTGGGCGTTCACTGACCGGGGCAAGGCCTTCGGGCTAGTGCCGTCGATGGGCAGCATCGCGGACTGCTCCGCCAACGCCATGATCGAGTCGTTCTGGTCACGCTCGTCGGTCGAGCTGCTTGACCGGCGACGGCGGAAGAACCGCATCGAGCTGGCTAACGCGATCTCGACTACCCGAGATCTGAGCGTTCAGGACTCTTACAGAGTCCATTTGCGAAGTTCTCGACCGGCTACTAATAAGCACCGGAGGCATGTCCGTGATGGTCCGGGCGAGTAGGACTGCTCCTACCCGCCCGGAGGTCATTGATCCACCTGCCTGAAGTTTCCCGGAAGAAGCGTCTTCAGGCCCCGCACCCGCGGTCTTGGAGGCCGGACAGCCTTCTGAGAAGCATTGACCTCGTCGCGCAGATGCCCCCAGATCTCGTAGACCATGTCGCCGTACTCCGGTCGGTGACGCAGCCCGACCACGTCGCGAGGGCGTTCGAAGGGAACGTCCACCAGCGCCTTCGCCTGGCCCGGCCGAGCTGTCATGACCAGGATCCGGTCCCCCAGCGTGACGGCCTCGTCCACGCTGTGGGTGATGTAGACGACAGTCTTGCGGTTCTCCTCCCACACTCGCAGCAGCTCTTCCTGGAGCAGAGTCTTGTTCTGCTCGTCGAGCGCAGAGAACTGCTCGTCCATGAGGAGCACCTCCGGGTCGTTCGCAAACGCCCGTGCGATCGACACCCGTTGACGCATGCCCCCCGAGAGCTGGTGCGGGTAGGCCTCGGCGAACTGGGTCAGTCCCGTCTTGTGCAGAAAGTGTCCGACCGTCTCGCGCACCTCGGCCGGCCGGACACCGCGCGAGGTGAGTCCGTAGGCGGCGTTGTCCCACACCGTCATCCACGGGAGGATCGAGTCCCCCTGGAAGATCATGGAGTTGAGGGGGCGCCCGTCCGAGGCCGCCTCGATGCTCAGCTCACCCGAGGTCTGACGCTCCAGACCCGCGATGATCCGCAGAAGGGTGGTCTTTCCGCAGCCGCTCGGGCCGACGATGACGAAGAACTGTCCCGCCGGGATGTCCAGGGTGACGTCGTCGAGGGCCACGACGTCCTGGTTGCGGGATTGGAATCGCTTGCTTAGGCCATCGATCCGGATCTTCGGCTCGCTCGCCGCCAGTTCATGGGCGCTGGTGTCGGTGTTCGGTGTGGTCATCTTCGTTTCTCCGGTACTCAGCGATCCGACCAGGGCATGAGCACCCGGGACAGTTCCCGGATGAGCATCGCGACCACGAAACCGATCACCGCGATCACCAGGATGCCGACGTACATCGACTCGACCATGAACAGTTCCCAGGAGTTCCAGATCATGAAGCCGAGTCCGGAGTCGGCACCGATCATCTCCGCGAGGGCGATGAGGATCAGCCCGAGGCCGGCGCCCAGCTCGACACCGGTCATGATGCTCGGCATCGCGCCCGGGAGTGCCACCGTCCGGAACATCCGCCACCGGGAGGCCCGGTAGTTCTTCGCCACGTCGTAGTGGATCGGCTGGATCTGCAGCACGCCCGAGATCGTGTTGAGGACGACCGGGTAGAATACGCCGATCGCCACCATCACGACCTTCGACGACTCACCGAGCTCGAAGATCAGCAGGATGAGCGGCAGCAGCGCGCTCTTGGGGATCGGATAGGTCCCTGAGACCAGGGGGGTCAGGGCGGCGCGAACCGACCGGTTCAGCCCCATGACGATGCCGATCGCCAGTGCCGGCACGACGCCGAGGACGAACCCGATCGCGAACCGCTGCATGCTGGCGGCGGTGTGCAGCCACAGCTCCCCGCTGGCCGCCCGCACCGGTGAGTACATGGACCGACCGACGTCAGTGGTCTGGTGCACCGGCCTCCGGCCCGACCTGGACAGGCTCGCGGACGACCTATCTGCCCCTGTCGGTGTCGTCGCGCCCTCCGAGATCCTCTGGATCAGATGGCCGTACCAGCGGACGCGACCAGGCCCGCCAGGGCGATCACGTGGACGAGATGCCCCCGGCCATCAGAACGAGAGCGAGCGCTCCCATCGTGGTGCGGGCGGCAGCACTCATCGGGCCGTGAGAAAACCGCCGGAGGCTGAAACGCGGAAGCGACACGACGTCCACTCTTCGCGCCGCTCCTGTGACTGTGCTGATATCCGCCAGCGACACCCGTGACTCCTGCGGGCGAGAGCCCGACGGGGCCGGTGTTCCTGGCCCGTGGACTGGGCATGGCCGCGTCCACGGTCGGTCGAATCCTGCGCCGTCGCCGGGTGATGCCGCTTCGTGCACTCGACCCGATCACCGGAGGACCGGTCCGCCGACAGCAGTCCGCACGACGCTACGAGCACCCCCGGCCCGGCGATCTGGTCCACATCGATGTCAAGAAACTCGGCCGGGTCCCCGACGGCGGTGGCTGGCGCCTGCACAGTCGCAGCGAAGAAGTCCGCGGCCGCATGGTCCACGGCCAGGCGCTGGGCTACGATTTCCTCCACGTCGCCGTCGACGACCACTCCCGACTGGCCTACGTCGAGGCCCTGCCCGACGAGCGTGACCCGACCAGTGCCGGGTTCCTGCGCCGCGCCACCGCCTGGTTCGCCGATCACGGCGTGCCCCGCGCGCGGGGTCCTGACCAACAACGCCCGTGTCTACCGGGCCGGCCGCGGCTGGACCCAGGCCTGCGCCGAGCTCGGGATCAGCCGTCGGTTCACCCGCCCGCACTACCCCTGGACGAACGGGAAAGTAGAACGGTTCAACCGGACCCTGCTCGATGAGTTCGCCTAAGCCCGCCCCTGGTTGTCCGACACCGATCGGCTCGCCGCACTCGACGACTGGGTCCATGCCTACAACACTCGACGAGCCCACTCCGCCATCGGCGGTTATCCACCCATCGCCCGACTAGCCGGCTAAACCCGGTCAACAACGTGGTGGGTCACCACACCTAGGGGCGACGCGGGCGCGGACACACCCGAGGACGACGAGGGCGGCGGCCCCGGTGATGGCTCCCTCGACCGCCGGCCCAACACGGGCCGCCGGAGTGATGTCGCTGCGCAGCGGGATCGATTCCACCAAAGCAGCCGGATCGAACAGCCCCGACTGGGCGAGGACCGTGCCGTCCGGGAGGATGACCGCACCGACCCCGCTCGTCGTCGGCACGACGGTTGCTCGCCCGAACTCGACCGCACGTACGCGGTCGACGGCGAGCTGCTGATAGGTCATCTCCGTCCGCCCGAAGGTGGCGTTGTTGCTGGGAACCGCCAGCATCTGGGCTCCGGCCAGAACGCTGTCCCGGACGAGATCGTCGAAGATCACCCCATAACAGGTGGCCGCGCCGATCACCGTGCCCGCGGTGGCGACCACGCCGCTGCCGTCACCCGCGGCGAAGTCGCTCGACCGGCCGAACAGAGGGCTGAAGGTGCGGAAGAACTCCTTGAAAGGCACGTACTCACCGAACGGTTGCAGCCTTCGCTTGTCGTGCACAGCCCCCGGACCGCTGTCCGGTTCCCACACGATCATCGTGTTCGTCGGCTCAGCCTCCGGCGGGGTGAGGACGGCACCGACGAGTATCGGAGCCTGGATCGCCCGGGCTGCGCGATCGACTGCGGCCCGGGCATCGGGATTGCGCAGCGGATCGATGTCCGCCGAGTTCTCTGGCCACAGGACGACCTCCGGCCGTTCCTCCCTGCCGACGGTGACATCTGCAGCAAGCTGCTCTGTGCGACGGACGTAGTTGTCGAGCACGGCTCGGCGCTGGGAGTTGAAGTCGAGCCCTGATCGGGGCACGTTGCCCTGCACCGCAGCGACCACTATCTGGCTGTCGGGACGGGCGTGCGCGGTGGCGAGTGGAGATGCGATCACGACGATGATCGGCACGAACACCACGCAGAGGGCGACGGGCATCGGGCCGGCGTAGTGAACCGTCGACCGAATCAGCTCGAGCAGCGCGAATCCGGACAGGACGACGACGAATCCCAGCCCCGGTACACCGGCGAGCGTGGCTACCGGGGTGAAGATCCCCTCGGCCTGACCGAATCCGACGCGACCCCACGGAAATCCGCCGAACGGGATCCTGCTGCGAGCAGCCTCACCTGCTGTCCAGACCGCAGCTCCGGCGAGCGGCCACCACCAGCGATCCGGCAACGCTCCGACCGCACCGCCGGTCGCTGCAAGGAACAACGCTTGGAATGTAGCCAGAACGAGCCACGGCATCGGACCGACGAACTCGCCGATCCAGGACAATAGCGGCACGAAGAACGCGAGCCCGGCCAGCATCCCCGATACAGCGCCGCATCGCGCTCCCCCGCCACGCCAGGCGAAGCCGATCGCCAGGAACGCGACGGGCGCCAGCCACCACCAGTCGCGGGGAGCGAACGTCGAGTACAGGACCAGCCCACCGCCGACCGCAGCGAGGGCCGAGCCCAACGAACCCGCCGACGCCTGCCGACGACGGCGTGCCACGGACCGGTCGGGCGTGGCGGCCGTCATGGCTCCCTGGCCTTTGCGGTCATGTTCTGCTGATCGACGTGATCGACCGGTTCCACCTGCACGGCGGACCGGGTGACTCCCGCTTCGGTCAGTACCTCGCGCGCCTGGTCCAGCACTGGATGGATCCGGTCGTCCGAGCGGACGAGGACGTGCACGCTTGCAGCCTCCACGCCCGAGGTGATCGTCCAGATGTGGAGGTCGTGCACCTCGGTTACGCCGCAGATCGCACGTAGCCGCCGCTCGACCTCGGCGACGTCGATCTCGGGAGGTGCGACCTCCATCAGGATCCTGAGGGCGTGGCGCATCAGGACGTAGGTGCGGGGCAGGATGAACAGTCCGATCGCCGCCGCAACGATGGTGTCCGCGTACATCCACCCTGTCGACCAGACGATCGCCGCCGCCACGATGACCCCGATCGACCCGATCATGTCCGCCATGACCTCGAGGTAGGCCCCCTTCACGTTGAGGCTCTCCCGTGCACCCGCGGCGAGCAGGCGCAGGCTGATCACGTTGACCACGAGCCCGAACACCGCGGTCACGAGCACCGGTAGGCCCGCGACCTCAGCAGGATTGGCGAGCCGGCGCACTGCCTCCACGAACACGTAGGCGGCCGCCGCGAAGAGCAGCAACCCGTTGATGACGGCTGCGAGCACTTCCAGTCGATAGTTGCCGAAGGTGCGCTGCGTGGCACCGGGGCGGTTCGCCAGGACGACGGCTACCAGCGCGAGACCCAGACCGAGCACATCCGTACCCATGTGCGCGGCATCGGAGAGGAGCGCAAGTGACCCCGAGCCCAGGCCGACGACGATCTGGACGACCATGTAGCCGCCTGTCAGCAGGAGCGCCGCGGTCAGGCGCCTGGTGTAGGCACTGCCAGCAGTCGCCGATCCGCCAACCCCGTGCCCATGGCCGTGTCCCATCGATCTCCCATCAATGTATGCGAATGTTTGCATGCTAGCGGATCACGCACGCATAGTGCACGCCACGACACCGGCCCGCCGCCGCTCCCCCAGCATGATCCGCTCACAGCTTCGACGCGACCGATCGTCGCGGCCGAGCGCCCGATACGTCGGAAGAGTGCAGTCCGACCGGTACCGTCGATCTCGGAACGGTAACGACCTACCCGAGGTCGTGGTGTCCTGCTCCCCTGCTTTCGGATGCCGCCGATTCCGCTCGACGAAGGGCGATCCACTGTGCCGAGGCACCATCGCGCCAGCGTGGGACCCGGTCGGCATTCCCCGAGCCGACCCGTTCCGGCCCGCTCGCGTGTAACACGAGACGCTCCTGCATCGCAAGGACTGGGCCCGGTCCGACACCGTGGCAGCAGCGCGGTCGGGATCCTGACCTCGGCGGTGGCTGGCGGTGGACTCGTGGCGGGTCACGTATCGCTGGGGGACGGCACGGTCCACATCGAGGACCTCGCCCTGCAGGCCTTCACCGCCCCGGTCACCGAGACGGCGTCTCCACCAGTGCCGACGCTGCCCGTCGCACCGGCTCCGTCGGACGGGGTGACGCGGGCGCTCGCCGACCTGCCCACCCCTCTGGACATCGACGCGATCACTCGCGCGGCGACCACCGCGGTCGACGAGGCGGAGCAGATCCGCCGGGATGCGGAGCGGGAGAGCCCACCGGATAGCGGCTCCGGCGACGCGGGTGGCGGACCGGGCATCTGTGCTGCGGGCACCGAGGGGTTCGGCGCCGTGGCGACTGGCACGGCCACGGCGGGCGAGAGGCTCCGCTGCATGTTCGGCGTCGACACCGTCTACGGGGTCGCGGGCCGCGCTAATGCCTCCGACCACCCCAAGGGCAAGGCACTCGACTTCATGGCCGATCGTGCGACCGGTGAGAAGCTCGCCGAGTACGCCCGTCAGAACATGGACGAACTTGGCATCAGTTACGTGATCTACCGCCAGCGCATCGACACAGGCAGCGGCTGGGAGATGCAGGAGGACCGGGGCGGCGTCACCGCGAACCACATGGACCACGTTCACATCTCGTTCGACTGACCGCCTCACGTGCCGTCTCGCTGCGGGCCGAGAACGTCTGGGGTGTCCTCCTCCCTGGACAGCCACCACGGCTGGATGGTCGGACCGTCGCCGTAAAGGCGGTCGAGCTGACGATCCGTCCGACGCGCTGCGCGTTCGTCCGAGGCGAACCACTGGCGGACGAATGCTCCGATGAGCCCGATCGCCGCGATGTCCCCGAAGCCCCAGAGGATCGCGCCGCCCAGGTGCTGGTCGTCGAGCAACGACAGTCCCCAGTCTCGGCCCAGTGCTTCGTAGTAGTCCGCGGCGAACAACGTGCTGGTCATCATGATCGGGACGCCGAGAAGGATGTGCAGGGGCCCCATCCCGACGACCAGGATCATTTTCAGGCTGAAGCGGACGCGATGCGGTGTCGGATCGATCCCGAGCAGGGCCCAGTAGAAGAGGAAACCGACAGCTACGAAGTGCAGGTGCATCACGTCGTGCACCCACATGTTCGTCAAAGAGAGCTCGTAGAGCGGCGTGTAGTAGAAGGCAAACTGTGTGACGGCGAAGATCCCGAAAGCCGCTGCGGGGTGGGAGACCAGCCGGCTCCAGTGGCTGTGCAGGGTTGCCAGGACGACTCGGCGCCCCGTAGCAGGCAACGCCCGCAGCGCTAGGCTGATCGGAGCGCCGAGCACCAGCCCCACCGGTGCGATCATCTGCAGCACCATGTGCTGGATCGCGGGTACGGAGAACAGCGCGCGGTCGTAGACACCGAGGAACGACGCCGTGCCGACCACCGTAAGCCCGACGCCGAGCAGGAAGAACGCGGTACGTCGAGGCGCCCATGCATCACCGCGGCGGAGAAGATGCCGCACTCCCCAGAGGTAGAGTACCCCGGTCAGTGCCAGAGGCACGAGGACGACGCTGTCGAACGTCCAGCTGAACAGCATCGTCTCGACTGTCAATGGTGGCGGATCCTGAGGTGGTAATCCTGCGGGAACGGTGTGGATCATGGGGTGGTCACTCCCGTCGGGTCGATGCCGGGACCCGGTTCCCGGCCCCACGAACGGACGACGACCAATGCCGCGGCTACGACCGCGAGGTCGGATACGAGCCATGCCAGGACGGCGCCGTGGCGTTGTCCTGCGAGCAGGTCCGGGATGAACGGCATCGCCACCGCGGCATAGAACGAACCCGCCACTGGCTCGGCGCGCAGGAGGAGCCAGATCGCGAAGGCCGAGTGCAGCATCATCACCGCGAACAGAAGACCCAGCCGGACGAACACCGGCGGCTCGGGGTCCCTGGCGCCGAGCACTGCGCGAAAGAGCAGGGTGCCGGTCGCGAGAGCGAGGGTATTCATGGCTGGATGTGACCAGTGCTCTAGCACTATCGCGTCGAACAGTCCGGTGGCGTACACACCGAATAGCGACACGGCTGCTGCCGTCCACGCGACCGCAGGATTGTGGAGCGCCCGCATCGGCCCGCTCTCGAGCAGCGCGTCGATGCGGTCGCTCGCTCCTGGGTACGAGCCGCACCGGAGCAGCGTCAGCGGATGCCCCCAGACCAGGAGCACCGGGGCGACTGTGGCGAGCAGCGCGTGGCCGACGAGATGGACTCCGAACACCGCGGTGGAGAAGGCGCCGATTCCCGACGACGTCGCGACGAGGACCGTCAAGCAGCCGGCGGACCAGGCAAGACTTCGGTGACGTGGCCAGCTGCCGCCGCGGCGTCGCAGACGGCTGACCGCGGCCATGTAGACGACGGCCCCGATGACCGCGGCCGGGGCGAAGAGAAGGTCTACCCGCCAGAGACCGGCGATCTCGGCCCACCCCATCCGGTCGGGCAATTCGTAGCCGAGCAGGAAGACGAGCCGGTCTGCGTCCAGTGGCTCGGGGATCTCTGCACCTGGGGGGATCAGTCGCGTCATCGCTGCGCCCGCAGCTGTCGCAGCGGTGAGGGTGATCAGCTCTATTACGAGCCCAAGCCGCCCGGAGCCGCGTCGCCTGCTGCCGCGGGCGACGGCCAGCCCCGCGATCAGGGCCACGGCACTGGCCGCGACAAGCAAGCCGTATTCGCTGGTCAGCCCGTCGACCCCGACGTCGAGTGCGAACGGTACGGCGCCCGTCATCACCAGGACGACTCCGCCGGCAATGGCAAGGCGATCGTGACGTCGCATTGCGTGCTCACCGACCTCGCCCCCACGACCGAGCCACCAGATCGCCAGCGTGCTCCCGATCCAGAGTGTGGCGGCGACCGTGTGCACGGTGACGGCGTCTCCGTACCAGTCGTGCGAACGCTCAGAGTTCGACGTCGCGGTGGCCGGGGGCACGATCAAACCGGCGAGAAGGACTACGAACACTCCCGTCGCACCACGCCAGGTGAGCACCGTCCCGGCGGCCAGGCCGGCCGTTCCGACCATCAGTGCTGCGATCACCCACCCTGCCGCTGCATCGATGGTGAGCAGCGCCTGGACGAGCGCCGGTGGGTTCTGCAGCAGTCGTCCGGGCCCGATCCCGATGGACTCCGCGATCGTGAGCAGGGCGACGGCGATCGCGGAGGCAGCGAAGATCAGACCCGCGGGACGGACCACCTGCAGCGCGGCGTATCCCGTCGGGCTCAAGGCACCTCGGGCAGTGCCCGGTGCGTGGACGACGGCGGCGAGCAGGCCGGCCACCGCCACCGACGCCGCGCCGATCGCCAGTGTGCGGGCCAACGGTTGACCAACTGAGGCCGTCACGCCCAGCGAGCGATAGCCGAATAGGACCGCGATGTCGGGTGCCACTGTGGCCACCGTAAGACCTGTGAGCACGGCGACGGGCACCCACCAGGCGAGCCAGGACCAGCCGGGCCGCATCGCGAGGGCGATCGTTCCGGTCCGAGTCACGGCCTGGTCCCAGGTGATGTCCTGGGCGTGAACCGGCGGAGGCTGAGGCTCTGCGACACGACGAAGACCGAGGACAGGACCATGGCCAGTCCCGCGATCAGCGGGCTGAGCAGGCCGGCGACGGCGAGGGGCAGTGCGGCGACGTTGTATCCGAACGCCCATCGCAGGTTGCGCACGATGGTGCGGTGGGTGCGGCGGGCGAGTTCGATCGCATCCGCCACTGCCGACAGGTCGTCGCGGCCGAGGACGACGTCGGCCGCCTCGATGGCGACGTCGGTGCCGCTTCCGATCGCGATCCCCAGATCGGCCGCGGCAAGCGCCGCGGCGTCGTTGATTCCGTCCCCGACGACCGCGACCGACCGGTCGCCGGCTCGGAGACGGTGGACGTGGCGGACCTTGTCCTCCGGCATCGCCTCGGCGATCACCTGGTCGATCCCGACGCTCTCTGCCACGGCAGCGGCCGTCCGCGGATTGTCGCCGGTCACCATGACCGGTTCGATCCCGAGCGAGCGTAGCGCGGCGACGGCCCCCGCGGCGCTCGGCCGGATCCGGTCGGTGACGACGCAGAGCCCGCGTACCCGACCGGCCCACCCGACGGCGACTACGGTGCCACCGGCCCCCTCCGCTCGGAGGCACTCCGATGCCAGTGCGTCCGTCAGCTCGTGACCGTGCTCGGCCAGCATCCGCGGACTGCCGACCAGCACCTCGACTCCGTCAACAGTCCCCCGGGCGCCAAGCCCGGCGATCGCGACGACGCCGTGGGCCGGCCGGCCGAGCGAGGTGTCTGCCGCGACCACGGCAGCGGCGATCGGGTGTTCCGAACCGCGTTCGACGGCTGCGGCTCGAGCCAGCACGTCCTTCGGATCCTCACCGGCTGCCGGTCGTACGGCCTCGAGGTGGACCTTTCCCTCGGTGAGGGTGCCGGTCTTGTCGATGACGACGGTGTCGATGCGCCTGGTCGATTCCAGCGCCTCGGGCCCCTTCAGGAACACCCCGAGCTGCGCTCCCCGGCCGGTGCCCACGAGTAGAGCGGTCGGGGTGGCCAGTCCGAGCGCGCAGGGGCAGGCGACGACCAGCACGGCGAGCGTGGCCGTCATCGCACTCGCGGTCGACGGGCCGAGCAGCGACCATCCTGCGAACGTCGCCATCGCGAGGACTAGGACCGACGGCACGAACACAGCTGACACCCGGTCGGCGAGGCGCTGGGTGGCGGACTTGCCCTCCTGCGCCTCCTCGACGAGTCGGGTCATCCGTGCCAGCCGCGTCGCGGCGCCGACCCGGGTCGCCACGATCAGCAGGTGCCCGACCGTGTTGATCGTGCCACCGACGACACGGTCACCCGGCCCGACCTCGCGCGGGACCGACTCGCCGGTCACCACACCGGTGTCCACAGCGGACCGGCCCTCCTCGACGAGGCCGTCTGTTGCGATCTTCTCGCCGGGCCGCGCGGTGAACAGCTCGCCGACCCGCAGCTCGCCCACCGGAACCCGGACGGGCTCACCGTCGCGCACGACCTCGACGTCCTTCGCCCCCCAGCTGAGCAGTGCGCTCAACGCCGACCCTGCCGAACGCTTCGCACGTGCTTCGAAGTAGCGTCCCGCGAGCAGGAACGTGATCACAACTGCCGCGACGTCGAGGTAGAGCGCGTCGTCGGTCCGGGTGAAGGCCGCCCACCCGGTGCCGAAGCCCGGCTCCGCCTCGCCCTCTCGAAGCATGATCCACAGCGACCAGCAGGTTGCCGCGAGCGTGCCGACCGATACCAGCGTGTCCATCGTTGCCCCGCCGCGGCGGGCCGCGATCCACGCAGCCCGGTGAAACGGCCACCCGCACCAGAGCACCATCGGCAACGCCAGTCCGAGGAAGACCCACTCCCAACCGGCGAAGCGGAGCTCGGGGAACAGGGAGAGCGCGAGCGACAGGTCGGCCAGTGGCATGGCGAGCACCGCCGCGACGGCGAGCCGGCGGCGGAGATCATGCGTTCGGGTCGCTGCGCTGCCACCAGTGAGGTCCTGGGCGGAAGGCAATGGCCGTGCGGTGTAGCCGGCACGTTCGACGATCTTGGCGAGCGAGCGGGGATCGGTGCCGGACGGAACGGCGACCCGGGCACGCTCGGTGGCGAGATTGACCGTCGCCACCACGCCGTGGACTTTGTTCAGCTTCCGTTCGACACGTCCAGCACACGCCGCACACGTCATCCCTCCGATCGCGAACACGTGGATCTCCACCGGCCGGACCGTGGCGTCGTCCCCGTCGATCGTTCCGAGCTCGCGCCCCGTTCCAGTGGAGTGACGATCTGTCACGCGAGTCAGTTCTCCCTAGGGTCGTCGCTCGGCATGGACTCCTTGGCGACCTCGTGGGCGAGCACTTCCGTCGGGTGCGCCCTCCCGCCGACGTGCGCCTCAGCCCGTGCTCGCTGCACGATGTGGGGGTAGTGCAGGTCGAACGCTGGACGCTCGGACCGGATCCGGGGCAGCTCGGTGAAGTTGTGCCGCGGCGGCGGCGACGACGTCGCCCACTCCAACGAGTTCCCGAAGCCCCACGGGTCGTCAACCTCGCAGATCCGGCCGTATCGGTAGCTTTTGAACACGTTGTAGAAGAACGGCAGCGTCGAGGCACCGAGCACGAACGCGCCGATCGACGAGATCGTGTTCAGTACGGTGAAACCGTCGGAGGGCAGGTAGTCGGCATAGCGCCGGGGCATCCCCTCGTTGCCCAGCCAGTGCTGCACCAGGAACGTCAGGTGGAACCCGACGAAGGTCAGCCAGAAGTGGATCTTGCCGAGCTTCTCGTCGAGGAACCGGCCGGTCATCTTCGGGAACCAGAAGTAGATCCCGCCGAAGGTCGCGAACACGATCGTGCCGTAGAGCACGTAGTGGAAGTGCGCGACGACGAAGTAGGTGTCCGACACGTTGAAGTCCACCGGCGGCATCGCGAGCAGGATGCCGGTCAGACCACCGAAGAGGAACGTGACCAGGAAGCCGACCGAGAACAGCATCGGCGTCTCGTAGGTGATCTTGCCCTTCCACAGGGTGCCGATCCAGTTGACGAACTTGACGCCCGTCGGGATGGCGATGAGGAACGTGGTGAAGGCGAAGAACGACAGCATGATCGCGCCGGTGGCGTACATGTGGTGCGCCCAGACCGCGACCGACAGCGCCGCGATGGCGATGGTCGCGAAGACCAGGCCCTTGTAGCCGAAGATCGGCTTGCGGGCGAACACCGGGAAGATCTCCGAGACGATGCCGAAGAACGGCAACGCGACGATGTAGACCTCCGGATGGCCGAAGAACCAGAACAGGTGCTGCCAGAGCACCACACCACCGTTGGCCGGGTTGAAGATCTGGGCGCCGAGGTGGCGGTCCGCGGCCAGCGCGAGCAGCGCGGCGGTCAGGATCGGGAACGCGATCAGGATCAGCAGCGCGGTGATGAAGATGTTCCAGGTGAAGATGGGCATCCGGAACATCGTCATACCGGGCGCGCGCATGCAGACGATGGTCGTCACGAAGTTGACGCCACCGAGAATGGTGCCGAGGCCGGAAACGACGAGGCCCATGATCCACAAGTCCGCACCGGGACCTGGTGAGCGGATCGCGTTGGACAGCGGGGTGTAGGCGAACCAGCCGAAGTCCGCGGCGCCGCCCGGGGTCAGGAACCCGGAGACGACGATGATCCCGCCGAACAGGTAGAGCCAGTAGGAGAACGAGTTGAGTCGCGGGAACGCGACGTCGGGCGCACCGATCTGCAGCGGCACGATGTAGTTGGCGAAACCGAACACGATCGGCGTCGCGAACAGCAGCAGCATGATTGTGCCGTGCATGGTGAACAGCTGGTTGTACTGCTCGGTCGACAGGAACTGCAGCTCCGGTCGCGCGAGCTCGGCGCGGATCAGCAGCGCCATGACGCCGCCGACCGCGAAGAACGCGAACGACGTGCAGAGGTACAGGATCGCGATGTCCTTTGGATCCGTCGTTCTCAGCATCTTGAGGAACGTGGACCCTTTCGCGGTGGAGCGCGTCGGGTTCGGGCGAACCGTCACCGGCTGTGGACCGACCTGGGTCATGGAGTGTCCTTTCGGCTCCGTGCGGCGATCCGGGTCGTCGACGTCGTGCCGGATCCGGGCGCGGAACAGAGCAGGGGCGGCGGTCGTCGGGGCGATCGACGCCGAGGGGCATCCGCGCGGAGGGCCGCGCGGGACGGTGGCTGGCGACCAGGGTTGCGGGCGCATCTACGTTCGGGAGACGCAGATCCCGATCAGGAGACGTGACCCCGCGAGCGCAGGCGGTTCTGCCGTGATCGGCGACCGTAGAGCCGATGCCCACTCGGCAGGGGCAGTCGCCGCCACCCTGCCCGCGAGCGTGGGCATCGGCCGATCGTCGTCACGGCTCGGCGACAGCGGCGCGGGATGCCCGTCGGCCGGCGACTCCGGACATCCCACGACATGTCCGGCGCCGGCGTCGGGCGTCGACGACGCAGCCGGGGCGGAGGCGGGCACCGCGGTCACCGCAACCGGGGGCGGGGCCACTCCCGCATACGCCGCCGACAACGGGTGCAGTGCCAGCAGGCCAAGGAGCGCGCCGAGGACGGCCAGCACGACCGCACCTCGACTCGACATCACGTGACCAGCTCCACCGTCGGCTCCCTCGAACTCCGACACAGCGTAGAACATGCGGTCCCTACGCACATCAGCTTGTCGCTCCCGTGCATCACCGGCGTCGGCCGGGGACCGAGGTGCCCCGGTCGTCCGTGGCGGTGAACCGCAGGCAGGCCCAGGCAGCGAGTACCGCAGAGCCGAGCACGGTCAGTCCCGTCAGCACGGCAGGCACCGACGCGGTCGCCCGACGACTGGCCTCAGCTCGCGGCGAGTGCATCGTCGAGGGCCCGGCGAAGGTCGTCGAAGGTCTGGACCGTGACTCGCTCGCCGTTCACGAAGAACGTCGGTGTGCCCTGCACTCCGAGGCTCAGACCGTCGTTCCGGTCGGCGTCGATACGATCCATGGTGGCCGGGTCGTTGTAGGCCACGTCGAAGCGGACCAGGTCCAGGCCCAGGTCACGAGCATAGCCGCGGAACCGATCGTCCATCGGCACCTGCTGTTCCCCCCACTGGGCCTGTGTCTCGAACATCCGCTTGTACATCGGCTCGAGCGCGCCCTGCTGTGCAGCGGCCTCGACGGCACGAGCGGCCCGCTCGGCGTTGGCGTGGCTCTGCACCGGGAAGTACCGGATGACGAAGTTGACACGGTCGCCGTACTCCTGGCGCAGCTGCTCGATCGCGGGGTAGGCGGCGCCACACGCCTCGCATTCGAAGTCGAGGAACTCGACGAAGTCGACCGTGGCGCCCGGTGCAGTCGACAGCCTCAGGCTGTTCTCGCGGACGACGACTGCCGCAGCGTCCGACGTGTCGTCGGCGTTGAAGCGGCTGATGCCGAACAGGGTGCCGACTCCGACGACGAACACCACGACGATGATCAGGGAGAACTTCAGGTTGGACATCCCGCCCTTGACGGGGAGCGAGGGTGTCGAACGCGTGCGGGTCTTGCGGGACATGGGAGACCTCGGGCTCTGCGGCTGTGGGGCCGCGGGTGTCGGGACTGACGTGACGGGCGGGCCGGTCGCGGGACGAACAGGCGCCGGCTCGTGCGGTCGATCAGTTCCGGTCGACGCAGAGGACCGAGACCGGCGTCCGGACGGCGGGGAGGACGATTGGCTCGCCGCGTGGGGCTGCGGCCGTCCCGGACTCCCCGCGGATCCCCTCGACGCCCTGGGCCGACGGACACAGCGGATCGTGCGGGGCCGGACCGGTCAGGCGGGGTGGGGCGTCGTCGGTGGCGTGGTCCTGCCCGGCATCGTGCGGACAGAGAGGCTGCAACGGGCAGACGTCGTGATCCTGCTCTGCGGCGGTGGACTCCACCGCGGTCGCCGAGGCTCCGATGGCTGACGCCGCCGGACCTGCGGTGACCTCGGAGCCCGGCAGACATCCCATCGCCAGGGGTAGGAGGAGGGCGAGCAGCAGGACGCTCCACGGCAACCGCCTGCGACCGGGACCGTCCGGTACTCGTCCGGTAATGGGTGGCGCCGTCATCCGGGGGACCTGTACGGCGCGCCCGGTGCGGGCTGGACGGACCCGGGTGTCCCGGGTTCGGGGCGTCGACCGGCGAGCACGGCCTCGAGAACCCCGTCCAGCTGCCCTGTCGTCACCGGTCCGGTGATCTTCGCTGCGATCACGCCGTCGGGATCGAGGACGAAGGTCTCCGGGACTCCGAAGAGCCCGAAGTCCAAAGCGGCGCGCGATCCCGGGTCGCTGACGTAGAGATAGTTCGGGCCGCCGCGGCCGAGTTCGTCGAGGAACGCCCGGGCCGAGTCCGGCGAGTCCTGGTAGTCGACGCCGAGGAAGGTCACCCCACGGTCCCGGTAGTCACGGGCCGCTTCCACGAGGACCGGATGCTCGCCACGGCACGCCACGCACCACGAGGCCCAGAAGTTGACGACGACCACGTCACCGCGGAGGTCGGCCAGCGAGACCGTGCCGCCGGCGTCCAGTTGCGGCAGGGCCGCTGCCGGGGCCGGGCGGCCGATCAGCGGGCTGTCGACGACCGTCGATCCTCCGACAAGGCGCCAACCGAACACGGCACCGACCCCGATCGCCACGACGACCACGGCGACCGCCGCTGCGCGGACCCCACTCCATCGACGACTGCGCGTCGTCATCGCCCACCTCCTCCGTCGGTCAGTGCGCGGCGGCGCAGGTCCTCCACCTGGCCCCGGATGTCCGGGGTGAGGTCCGGCCGGGCCAGCAGACCCTCGAGGACGCCGACGCCACCGGCCACGTCGCCGAGACCGTCGATAAGCACGTTCGCCCGGACCCAGGCCGCGTCAGGGGAGCCGGGGCTTAGTGCGAGTGCCCGGTCGGCGTTCTCGAGGGCCGGTCCGGTCTGCCCGATCGTCAGCAGCAGCCAGGCCAGCCGCGTGCGGACCTGCGGGTCGTCGGGCCGGAGGCGGACCGCCTCGACGTAATGGCGCATCGCGGCACCGTGGTCGCCTGCCGCTACGTAGCGGTCCGCCAGGGCCAACCGCATCCCGATCACCCCGGGGTTCTCGGCGACCACCTGCTCCAGCTGTTCGTCGTCGACGGCGGCAGGGTCGACCGCCGGGGCATCACCGGGTGCCTCGGCCATCGGTTCGATCCCGGTGACCGCTCCACCCTCGGGGCGCTCCACGATCGACGCCGGGAGCACAATGATCCCGGCGACCAGCGCCACCGTGGCTGCCAGCACGTAGGCGAGCGTCCACGGGCGGGGTGCTCGACCTGCCGGGCTCCGGGGGCCGGGCGATCCGGTGTCGTCCGGCGAGGCCATCGCCTCGGCGGCGACGGAGACATAATGCCGGCGCATCCGCCGGGCTCGTTCCTCGTCGATCTCGCCTTGGGCGACCTGCGCCTCGAGTTCCAGGATGTCCGCCAGCGCCTGGTCGGCGATCTCGTCACCCCGGCTCACGGCTCGAGCTCCCGCCGGGCCTGCGACTCGCGGCTCCGGTCGAGCGCCTGGTCGACCCGTGCCTGTTCCGCCTCGGACGGTTCCGGCTCGTCGCGGCCGGCGCACCGGGACCGGCGGGTCAGCAGCAGCGCCGCACCTGCGACCGTCGCCGCGGCGGGCAGCAGCCACAGGAGCAGCGTGCTGCCCGACGCCGGCGGGTCGATCACCGCCCAGTCACCGTACCGGGCACGGAAGTAGGCCTCGATCTCGTCGTCCGACCGCCCCGCCGCCACCTGGTCCTCGATCACCTGCCGCATCGCGACAGCGGTGTCCGACGGCGACTCGGCGACCGACACGCTCGTGCAGACCGGGCAGCGCAGCCGCTCGGCCAGTTCCTGCACCCGGTCCTGCCCCGCCGCGGGGGCCATGGCGAGCACCAGTGCGACGGCGACGGTCAGCAGAAGAGTCGCCCCGCCGATCACGACGGAGACCGCCCTCTGGCCCGGGCTAGGCATCGGTGCTCACCGGTTCCCCAGACCGCGACTGGCCGGGATCGACCGCGGCCCGCGCGGTCCGGCGCGGCCGACCCAACGCCCAGAACCCGCCGGCCGCGACCATGCCCCCGCCGACCCACATCCAGACCATCAGCGGGTAGCGGAACAGGTTGAGCGTGACGCGCTCGGGCTCCAGGTCCCCGAGGGCGACGTAGACGTCCTGAGCCGGGGTCGTCCATACATCGGGGTTACCGACCGCCTGTGGCCTGCCGGGGAAGGAGTTCAACAACGGTGTCATCTCCCGGTTGACGCGCTCCCCGTCGGTGACGGTGAGGTGTGCGTCGGTGACCAGCCGGTCGGGCAGCTCGTGCTCGTCGACGTAGTCGAAGGTCAGCGTGTACCCGGCGAACTCGACGAAGTCCCCGCGGTCGACGGTGACGGTGCTCCGCTCGGCCAGACCGGACGAGGTGGCGACCACCACGACGAAGAGAGCGACACCGAGGTGGGCCAGCTGCCCGCCCCAGTACCCGCGCTGCCCGCAGATGAGGCGCCACAGACCGGCGGGAGTCCGTGCGGGGGCGGTCACCAGGGCTTGGCGCACGGTGCTCGACGCGATCCCGGTAGCCAGGGCCACGACGGCCACGACCCCCGGTGAGCTCACCCCGGCAAGGGCCGTCGTCGTCGAGGCACAGGCCGCGAGCAGCAACGGCACGCGCAGGCGTCTCCAGATCACCGCCGGCGACGCATGGCGGTACGGGGTGACCGGTCCGGCCCACATCGCGAGGAGCAGGGCGAAACCGAGCGGGACCGCCATCCGGTCGAAGAACGGCCGTCCGACCGACACCTGCTCGTCGGTGATCGCCTCGAGGACGACCGGGTAGAGGGTTCCGAGCAGCACGACGAACGCGAACAGACTCAGAAGCAAGTTGTTCAGCAGGAACATGCCCTCCCGGCTGGCCAGCGACTCGGGACCGCCCCGGGATGCGATGCGCTCGGCACGCAGTGCGATGAGCACGAACCCGGTCACCACCACGACGACGAAGAACACCAGCAGCGGTGGGCCCACGTCGGACTGGCTGAAGCTGTGTACCGACTGGACGACCGCGCTGCGGGTGAGGAACGTGCCCAGGACGGTGAGGGCGAATGCCGCCAGCACCAGGACGAAGTTCCAGGACTGCAACATCCCCCGCCGGACCTGTACCACGGCCGAGTGCAGGAAGGCGGTGGCGACCAGCCACGGAACCAGTGCGGCGTTCTCCACGGGGTCCCAGGCCCAGTAGCCGCCCCACCCCAGGACCTCGTAGGACCACCAGGCGCCCACCACGAGACCCGCCGTGAGGAAGCTCCAGGCCGTCAGGTTCGCGCGGCGGGTGCGGCGCAGCCACTCCACTCCCGCAACGCTGCCGAGCAGCGCCGACATTGCGAACGCGAACGGCACTGTGAGGCCGACGTAGCCCACGTACAGCAAGGGCGGGTGGACGGCCATGAGCACGTGGTCGGCGAGGATCGGGTTCGGCCCGGGCCCGTCTGCGGGTACCTCGGCAAGAATCTCGAATGGATTGCCCGCCAGCACGACCAGGCCGAAGAAGAAGGCGCCGACTGAACCCAGCACGCCGAGCGCCCCGGTGCCGAGCCGGTCATCGGTGTCGCGTACTCCGTGCATCACCGCTGCGGTGAATCCGGACAGGACGAGCACCCACAGGACGAGGCTGCCCTCGAGCGCTGCCCAGGCCCCGGTGATGCTGAAGAACGTCGAGGTGGCACGGGAGTGGTTCTCGGCGACGTAGGCGACGGCGAAGTTGTCGGTCAGCAGGGCGACCTGGAGCGCCGCCATCGCTAGCACCGAGCCACCGAGCATGAAACCCGCCCCGACCAGCAGCTGCCTGCGACGCACAGCACCGGGCCGGTGCTGGGCGAGGAAGCCGAGGACCGCCAGCACTACCGACCCTGCGAGGCCGAGCATGAGGCCGGTCCACCCGGCGGAGGGCACCGCCGTCGTCATGCCGAACCCTCGTCGTCGGGCGGCTGGTAGTTCTCGTCGTGCTTCACCTTCATCGAGTCCGAGACGAAGGTGTCCCCCCGCCACTGCCCTTCGAGCACGACCCCGACGCCGGCGCCGAACAGCTGGGCCGGGGCGCCACTGAACTCCACGGGCACCCGGACACCGTCTGGCCCGGCCGAGGACGTCACCTCGAACTGCACCCGGCCTGGTTCGCCGACGACAGTGCCATCCACGACGAGGCCGCCGAGCTGGAACCGGGTGCCCTCAGCCTGGCTCGCGCGCTGGGCCACCGCCTCGGCGGGCTCGAGGTAGTAGACGAGGTTGCCGTTGAGATTGCCGAACAGCAGCAGGCCGACGAGAACGGCCAGGATACCGGTCGCAGAAGCGCCGAGCAGGCGATAGCGCCGCACGACACGGCGCTCACGGATGTGTGAGGTCGTCATCGCCTCTCCTCCGTTCTCTCGCCGATCCGGGCAGCGGCCCGTAGGAGCACCCCGAGATAGGTGACGGTCGCCGTCACGGTCACGCCGTAGCCGAGCACCACCCAGGCCCACTGCGTCATCGCTCGGTCTCCCCTCCGGGTGCGGTCACGGCATCGCCGGCGACCGGCCGGTCCCCCGCGCTCTCAGCAGCGTCTGCGGCGTCCTCGGCGGCGATGATCCGCATCCGGGTCCGGACGACCAGCACGTAGAGGGCGGTAAAGGCCAGGACGGATAACAGCAGCGCTGCCAGCATGCCGCCGCCGATCGCCGGTGCGGCGGGACGCAGCAACGAGGGCGGCTGGTGCAGCGTCCTCCACCACAGCACCGAGAAGTGCACGAGCGGGACCATGGCGAAGGCGACGACGCCGAACACCGCCGACCGGCAGGCCCGAGCGACCGGGTCGTCGATCGCGCGCCGCAGGGCGAGGTACCCGAGGTAGACGAAGAACAGCAACGCCGTCGTCACGAGCCGGGCGTCCCACGTCCACCACACGCCCCAGGTAGGTCGACCCCAGATCGAGCCCAGAGCGATGGCGAGACCGGTGAAGAACACCCCGGCCTCGGCGCTCGATGCCGCCAGCCGATCCCAGACGGCGGTGCGCCGCCGCAACCAGACCAGGCCGGCGACGAGGGTCACGCCGTAGGCGAGAAACGCCGTCCACGCCGCAGGGACATGCACGTACATCAGCCGTACGAGCTCACCCTGCAACCGGTCGGCCGGCGAGAACAACGCTGCGGCCGCCGCGATGACGACGGCGGTCGCGACCGCGAGCGGTAACCGACGGCCGAAGACGGTCCACGGTGTTACCGCAGTCGTTCGGGTCAGGTCGGGTTCGATCATGTCTGATCCTCCAGGTGCCGGACGCACCACGCGGCCGACAACGCGATGGCGAGATCGACGGCCAGCACGAGGACGAGCCACGGCCACGCCGGGCGCTCGTAGCGGGTGGCGTCGATGACTCCGACGGCGCCGAGCAGCAACGGAACCGTGATCGGAGTGACGAGCAGGGGACCGAGCGTGGTGCGCCCTGCGAGCCCTTCGGAGACGAGATCGGCGAACGCACCGAGCGTGCCCAGGCCCGCAGCGACGAGGACGACCATCGGCAGCAACCACGGCCACCCGCCCAGATCCGGCGCGTAGAGCACTATCGCCACCGGAGCGATGACCAGCTGGAACGCCAGCAGAAGCGCCGTGTTCCCGAGGGCGCGACCGGCCAGACGGACCCGGGGGGTCACCCCGGACAGAAGCAGGAGCGCTCTGTGGGCGGGGCTGTCGACAGCGCCGCCCCGCATGGTCACGAGAACTCCGAAGAGCAGCACGATCAGCCAGAACAGGGCCGGTCCGACAGCGGTCAGCAGGGCGGTCTCGGCACCCACACCTAACGGCACCAGGAAGAGCGCGACCGCACCGAACGGTGCCACGACCCCGAAGACCTCACCGGTACGACGGTCGACGGACAGATCCTTGCGGGCGAGCACGACCGCCTGCGCCAGCGGAGACACCGACGGAGTCATCGGGCTACCACCGTCTCGACCCGGCCGGAGCGCAGACCGACCGTCCGGTCACAGAGGTCGGAGACCCTTCCGGCCTCGTGCGAGACGAGGACCCCAGCTCCCCACCGGGAACGCACCTCTGCGAGAACCCGGCCCACCAACGGTGCGGCGTCGTAATCGAGCCCGGTGTGCACCTCGTCCAGGAGCAGCAGGTCGGGCTCGGTGAGCATCACCCGGGCGAGCTCCGCGCGCCTGCGCATTCCCTGCGAGCAGGCGATCGCCGGCCGCCCGGCCGCCCGGGCGAGACCAACGTCGGCGAGCACCTCGGGCACCCGGCGACGCGGGCGGCCGGTGAGGCGAGCGACCAGCCGCAGGTTCTCCTCGAGGGTGAGCCGGTCGTAGAGCGCCGCCGAGTGTCCGACGAGCGCGACGCGCAACCTCGCCGTGCGAGCGCTGGTGGCGTCGATCTGCCGGCCGAACAGCTCGACCGTCCCGGCGGTAGGGCGGATGAGGGTGGCGAGCACGGAAAGCAGCGTCGACTTCCCCGAACCGTTGGCGCCCATCAGGCCGATGACCTCGCCAGACTCGAGACACAGGTCCAGATCGCGCAGGACCGGGGCCTGGTGCAGGTCCACCCGTACTCCTGCGAGACGGGCCACCGGCGGCGCATCGTTCACGGCGACTCCCAAACTTCTACTGTCTGTAGAAGATGACATACTTCGCGTAACGGGTCCACAACGGCCCTGGTCGATCTCGGAGGTGTCGTGGAACTCCTGGCCATGACGGCGCTCGCGCTCGTCGCCGGGGCCGTGTCGTTCAGCTCCCCGTGCGTCCTGCCGCTGCTGCCCGGCTACGTCTCCTTCGTCAGCCGCTCCGGCAGTCAGGACAGGGGACGATCGCACTGGGGACCTGCGCTGTTCGTGGCCGGGTTCGGCGCGGTCTTCGTCGCCATGGGTCTCACGGCCTCGGCGGTCGGGCTCCTGCTGCGGCAGAACCTCGACATCCTCACCCGGGGCGCCGGAGTGGTCGTCGTCGTCCTCGGGCTCGGAATGACCGGGGTCCTCCGAATTCCGCTGATCGCCCGCGAGTTCCGGCCCGGCCTGCGCCGGGCGACCTCTGGCGCGATCGGTTCGTTCGGTCTGGGTGCGGCGTTCGCGCTCGGCTGGACCCCGTGCGTCGGTCCGGTGCTCGCGACGATCCTCACCGTTGCCGCGACCTCGGGCCGGCTCATGACCGGTGTCGTGCTTCTCGCCGCGTACGCGCTCGGACTCGGGCTTCCCTTCCTGCTGCTGGCACGGGCTCTCCTGCGCGGCCGCGACCGATTCGCCTGGCTGCGCCGCAACGCCCACCGTCTGGAGGTCGCCGGCGGCGTGATGCTGGTGGTCACCGGCGTGCTGATGCTCAGCGGGGTGTGGTCGGCCGTGATGGCCGATGCTGTCTCCAGCTATGCGCGGTGGGGCTGGCCTCCGATCTGAGGCATTCCCGGCTTGCGTCGTCATCCGGTCAGCTCCAGACCGCGAGCTCTCAGCCATCCGACAGGGTCGACCTTCTCGCCCGACACCGAGCCCTGCCGGATTTCCAGGTGCAGGTGCGGCCCCGTCGACTGACCGCGATTGCCCACCTCGGCGATCCGGTCCCCGGCCGCCACGCGCTCCCCTGCCGCGACGAACGCCTGGTTGATGTGGCCATACACCGATCGGCTGCCGTCGGGGTGGCGGACGACCACCCACAGTCCGAATCCGTTCGCCGGACCGGACTTCTCCACGACACCGTCGGCGACGGCGAAGATCGGGGTCCCGATGCGGTTGGCGATGTCCAGGCCGTAGTGGGTGGAGCCCCAGCGCGGACCGGCCGTCGAGGTGATCCGGCCCCGGACGGGTTGCACGGTGACCTCACCGCTGGCCGCGGTCACGGCGGCCGGGGCGCCCTCGGCCCGGGCGGCCGAGAGCTGGTCGGCTCGACGGGCGGACTCCTCTCCGATCCGGGTGCCCTTCGCCAGGGCGGCGAGGTCGTCCGGGTCGGCGGCGTCCGGGAGCTCGGACGCCGCGACAGGCGCGACGACCGCGGGACGGTCGGGAGCTGGGATCGAGGCCGGTTCGAGCGACAGCGCCGCGACCGGACGGACCTCGTCGTCGACCAGTTGGAGATCGAGTTCGTCGTAGGTGGCCTGAGCACCGGTGACTAGGGCTCCGGCTGCGAGTGCGGCGACGGCCCCGGCACCGGCGGGCGGCGGAGCAGGGAGGCAGGAGGACAGGGACGTACTGGACGTCGACATACGGGTATCCCAAATCTGACAAGGGGCTGCGGGCGTGGGAGCGCGCAACGGTGTCTAGATCCGGAAGACCTGGAGATCAGCTGTCGAGACGCGTGCGGGAGCCGGCGGGGTGTCGTCCGGCACCGCCGGGCGGACCACTGCTGCGGGAACGGTTCGGACGCAGAGAACAGTGAGGTCGACGGTCGACGCACTCGTCCCGTCGTCGGCGAGGCGGACCGGGCTCGCGGCGGCGTGCTCGATGTCCTGCAGCGGAGCACCGTGGCATCCGTGCGAGCGTTCCTGACCGACAGGGGCCGGGGGCTCCCCCGCCGTCGCGCCTCCCGCACATAGGACACCGACCGTGAGCACGGTGAGTACGGCGACCGCGATGGCGCTTGTCCATCGAGCAATCCGCCGCACGTGCACTCCCTCCGTCATCGACGAGGCTAGCGGTGCAGGGTCGGCCACTCTCCACCACCCAGCCACGGGCCTCCGAGACTCCCCGGGGTCACCCACCGGCAGATCCGACTCCGAAGCGTGACAACCTCGGTCACTCTTGAACGTCTCTCGTTACGGATGATGCCGAGTCTCGTTACCCCGAGCGCGGTGACGGCGACCCACGAACAGGAGCACCAGATGGGGAATCCGACGACCCGACGACCACGCCGCAAGCGGATCGTCGTCGCCGCGATCGTCGCCGCAACCGGGATCGGCCTCGGTGGAACCGCGCTCGCCGACGTCGAGCAGGGCGACATCGCAACCCAGGCCCACGCGGAGGCCGTCGCCCCGGGCACCCCTTGCTCGGTCTCGGCACGGGCGTGTGTCGATCTCGACACGCAACGCGCCTGGCTCCTGCGCGACGGCAAGGTGACCCGTGGTCCGGTTCCGATCGCGTCCGGCGGAGCCGGCCAGGAGACACCTCTGGGACACTCGTTTCGGGTCTACCGCAAGAATAAGGACCACGTCAGCGGTGAGTTCACCGGCCCTGACGGCAACCCTGCGCCGATGCCGTGGTCGGTCTTCTTCGCCGACGGCGGCGTCGCCTTCCACGGCGGTGACCGGGCGAGTGCGTCGGCGGGATGCGTCAAGCTCGACACCGGGCAGGCCGAGGCGTTCTTCAACGATCTCGTCGAGGGCGACAAGGTTCAGGTCGTACGCGCTTCGGACGAGCAGACAGCGCGCGGAGGCGGTGCAGCAGCGAGCTGAGGACCGCGTCCGCTGGTGTGGCGCTGCAGCGGGCGCCACACCAGCGGAGGTCAGCGGGTTCGGCTTCTCGATGCCGATGCCGATGCCGATGCCGATGCCATGGGCAACGGTTGCGTCGGAGCGGTGTCGGCTGCGGCGAACCGATTGATCGCCTCAAAGCTCACCGTGGGCGCGTCTGTCTCCGTCGGGCGTGGCGTCTTCTCTGGTGTCACGGTCAGAAGACCGCGCCGGTGAAGAGCCATAAGTGCTACCGCACAGACGACTCCGGTCGCGACGAGCACCGCCCACGGGACTGCAGCTGCTCCAGCCGAACGGGCCAAGTCCATAGCCCACCCGGTCCCGGCATTGCCCAGCAGGATCCCGATCCCGCACACGGTGTTGTAGAACCCGTAGTGAGTGGCAACGAGACGGTTGCCCGACAGCCCGACGATCGTATCCATCTCAAAGGGCAGAACGATGGCTGTGCCGACCGCGAGCATCGCAGCTGTGGATAGCAGCGCGATGATCCCCACGACGACTGTCGTACCGTCGTCAAGTGCTGGTAGGCAGTCGGCGACGAGCATCGGCACGAACGCTGCTCCGAGCACGAACAGGCCTCTGCTCAGCGACGCGGCTGCCCCCCAGCGGTCCCGGCACCACGCGGTGACCCGCATCTGTGCCGCGATCGTGACCCCGCCTGATACGACGTAGACGGCAGTTACCAGCATCGTCGCGGAGTCACCGCCGCCAAGCAACGACCGCGTATAGAGCGGGAGAGCGAGGTAGATCTGGTACGACAGCACGTAGGTACCGATCATCGCGACGGCGAACGGCACGAAACCCCTGGTGGTAGCCACGTCACGCCACTGGGCCAGTACCGAACGCCCATCCTCACGGGAGTTCCCGCCGCTACCCTGACGACCAGGCAATGCCCGAATCTGCAGCACTGTCAGCACGGCGAAGACAGCTGCGGCGACCAGGCAGGTCGCTGTGAAGTTGATCCCGGTCAACAGCATTCCAGCCACCGGCCCGATAAGGATCCCCGCCTGGTAAAAGACGCTGAATAAGGCGAACGCCTCGACCCGTCGCTCTCCGGCGTCGTGGGCGATGTAGGCGCGGACTGCCGGGTTGAACAGAGCACCGGCGAACCCGGTCATCGCCGAGGCGATCACCAACGCGGGCACGGCGTCGACGAGCCCGATCAGTACGAATCCGACGGTCCTCAAGGCGCACCCGGCGACGATCATCGGCTTGTATCCGAACCGGTCGGCCAGGCTACCTCCTACCAGGAACATCCCTTGTTGAGAGAAGTTCCGGACTCCGAGGACGACGCCGACCATCAGTACTGACAGCCCGAGCCCGGCCGACAGGTGGTCGGCCAGGTACGGGATGAGCATGTAGAAGCCGAGGTTGATGGTGAGTTGGTTGAGAAGTAGCAGCCGCGTCGGACGCTCGAACGAACGGTATCGGGCCCATACCCGCATCAGCTCGCCTCAGGTGCGATGACGTCGACACAACGCGTCCAGCGCCGGACCTCCGAGCGGTCAGTGCGGTCGATCTGGTCCGGATCGCCTAGTGGCGGCGGTCCGACCTCGATGTTGTGGTTCCGACAGAAGTCGTCGTTGTACACCGTGTCGAAGTACCGCTGCGGGCCGTCGGGGAAGACCGCAGTGATCCGCGTACCAGGTGGGCGGGTACGGGCCAACCAGCCAGCGACGACGCCGACGGCACCGACACTCCAGCCGCCACTGGCGTAGCTCGCGCTCGCCATCGCTCTGCACGCAGATACCGCTTCGTCCGGTGCTACCCAGTGCACTTCGGAGAAGGTGCTGTGATCGACGTTGCGCGGGTGGATACTCGAGCCGAGCCCACGCATCAGACGAGGCCGAGCCGGCTGTCCGAAGATGGTCGACCCGATCGTGTCGACGCCGACTACCTCTAGGTCGGGCTGGTGACGTCGCAGCGCGCGCGAGATCCCGGCCGAGTGGCCGCCGGTGCCTACGGAACAGACCAATACGTCGATGCGGCCGAGCTGATGCCACAGCTCAGCGGCGAGTGGCGCGTAGGCGGCGACATTGTCCGGGTTGTTGTACTGATCAGGGCACCACGAGCCGGGGTGCTCGGCGAGCACCTGGGCGACCCGGTCCCGGCGGGCCTGCTGCCACCCACCAATCAACGCGGGGGCGTCGACAGTCTCGATTTCTGCGCCGTAGGCGCGCAGCAACCGATACATCAAAGGTTCCATACCGGGATCTGAGACCAGGGTGACTGGGTGCCCGAAGGCGATCCCAGCCAGCGCGAGACCGAGCCCGAGGGTTCCGCTGGTCGATTCGACGATGCGTCCGCCCGGGAGCAGGTCGCCGCGTTCGCGGGCGCGGCGAACCATATGTACCGCTGGACGGTCTTTGATCCCACCGGGGTTGGCTCCTTCGAGCTTGGCCCAGAAACCCCGCCCGCCCTCGGCGAATGGTGAGTCGATCCAGACGACAGGAGTGTTCCCGACGACGTGGATGAGCCGGGTCTCCTCAGACATGGGCAGGCCAGCATAGGCAAGCGTGGACATACGAATTCAGACCTCGTTCAGGCAGCGCGGCACTATGCCGTGCGGGAACGTACAGACGGGCGTGAACGACAACGGGAGCTGTGTCCCGCCAGCATCTACGTGCGACATATCTGTGCGAGAGCGAGATGCGATCGACCACTGCGGGGGCGTGCTGGTCGAGTATCGACTGGCACAACTTTCGGTACCTGCCGCACAGCGGCGGCTTCGAAAGTAAATAGAATAGTTGGAAGGCCATCGCCCAAGTCGCCCCAGCGGTCCGGGCGCGTCGCGGTGCTCGCGGCGTCGTGGTCGCCGGCTTCGTGGCACGACGGTCCGTGACTGTGGGGCGGAGCCACCACCGCAACCGAGGAGGCCACAGGCCCGCCATCGACATGCGAAGCACCAGCGGCGGCAAGGACGACGATGACCAAACCCAGTAACAGACCGGAGCACACAGCAATACGGCGGGGCCACACCAGGCCGGGATGCTCTAGACGGTCGCTCACAGCGATCGAACGGTATCAGCCTGTTACACATCGAGAACGAGCGCCTGCGATGGTCCACGGACTCGACGGGCGGCGGCCAGAACGGCCGCTGACGGCGCCGATCGCGGGCGCTACACGATCGAGGCCCACAGCCGTGTTGCAGTGCCCGGTTGAGTCGCTCCGGGTCGGATTGAGACCCCGCGACGGGATTCCGACCAGCTGTTGGTTGTCCTGGTGGGCAATGTGGAACGCCTGTTCGCACTCGTGCGGTCGCGGTGAAGCGCCTCGGGCGCGGTGGAGGCTGTGGGGTGCACCGGGTCCCGCGGAGTTGCGTGGCTGGAGTCTCTAAGCCACGACGATCTTGGTCTGAGCCTCGAACTCTTCCGGCGAGCGCCAGCCCAGAGCGCTGTGTCGGCGGCGCCGGTTGTGCAGATCTCGAGGTACTCGAAGATCTGTCGGCCAGTTTGATGCGGGTTTTCCACCGCGGCTCATGCAGACCGCCGATCCCCGTGCTCCATAAGTAGTGAGCCGCCCTGGGTGCTGTAGAGACTCTTGACCTTGGAAACGAGGATGGAGTCATGCCGTCAGAACGCACTGCGGGCAAGCCCACGACGCGGCGGTACTCGCAGGAGGAGAAGGCCGCGGCGGTGCGGATGGTCCGCACCCTGCGCACCGAGCTGGGCCACGATCACGGTGTGGTGAAGCGGGTGGCCGATCAGCTCGGCTACGGCGCAGAGTCGGTGCGGTTGTGGGTGCGCCAAGCCGACGTCGACGACGGCCACCAGCCCGGTGTCACCACCGACGAGGCAGCCCGGGTACGCGAGCTCGAGCAAGAGGTCCGCGAACTGCGCCGGGCCAATGAGGTGCTCAAGCGGGCTGCGAGTTTCTTCGGGGCGGAGCTCGACCGCCAGTACCGCAGGTAGTGGCATTCGTCGACGCCCACCGCGACGACGTCGTGGAGGGGCGCCGGCTCGGGGTCGAGCTCATCTGCCGTGTGCTGCAGGTGGCCCCGAGCAGCTACTACGCCGCCAAGACCTGAAGCGCCCCGGATGTGGTGGAGGCTCTGATCCCACGGGAAGGTGGAGATCGTGCCGGCACCGAGGAAGTTCAGCGACGAGATGCGCGAGCGCGCCCAGCGCATGGTCCGTGAAGCACGCCGGCAAGAGCCGGGGCTCTCGGTCAACGCGGCGTGCAAGCGGATCGGCCCGCAGTTGGGGATCCTCCCCGACACGTTGCGCGGCTGGTGCAAACAGGCCGACATCGACGACGGTCTGGCCGCGGGTGTGACCACTGCAGAGTCCGAGGAGCTCAAGCGGCTGCGGCGGGAGAACGCCGAGCTGCGGCGGGCGAACGAGATCCTCAAGACCGCGTCGGCGTTTTTCGCGGCGGCGGAGCTCGACCGCCATATCCGCTGATCGTGGCCTACATCGATCAGCACAAGCGCCGCTTCGGGGTCGAGCCGATCTGTGCTGCCCTGCGCGCGCAGGGCATCGCGGTCGCCCCGAGCGGCTACTACGCGCACAAGAAGCGGGGTCCGTCGCGGCGGGCGCTGCACGACGCGGCGCTGGCCGAGACGATCGAGGCCACCTTCTTCGACCGGGACAAGGGCCGCGGGCTCTACGGGGCCCGCAAGATGTGGCACCAGTTGCGCCGCGACGGCGTCACCGGCCAAGGCGGCGAGCCGGTCGCGCGCTGCACCGTGGAACGACTGATGCGCGAGCTCGGGCTGCGCGGCGTGCGCCGCGGTCAGCCCACGATCACCACCCGGCCCGACCAGCACGCCGGGCGGGCCCCGGACCTGGTCGACAGGGACTTCACCGCGGCGCGGCCCAACCAGCTCTGGGTCGTGGACCTGACCTACGTGCCGACATGGTCGGGGACGGTGTTCACCGCGTTCGTCTCCGACGTGTACTCCCGGCGGATCGTCGGGTGGCGCTGCGCCGCGCGGATGCCCACCGAGCTCCCGCTCGACGCCCTGGAGATGGCGCTGTGGACCCGTGAGCATGCAGGTCAGACCGCTGATGGTCGACTTGAGGGGTTGATCCACCACTCCGACGCCGGAAGTCAGTACACCGCGATCCGCTACGGCGACCGGCTCGCCGAGGCCGGCGCGGTGGCCTCGATCGGCTCGATCGGTGACTCGTATGACAACGCGATGGCCGAGTCGCTGATCGGGCTCTACAAGTCCGAGTGCGTGCGCCGCGACGGGCCGCTGCGCACCGTCGAGGACCTCGAGCTTGTCACCGCCTCCTGGGTGCACTGGTTCAACACCAACCGGCTGCACTCCATGATCGGCAACATCCCGCCGGTCGAGTACGAACAGAACTACTACGCTCACGACACCGCCCGAGAAGATCCAATCTCGGGAGAACCCAGCCTCCACTGAAGCCGGGGCGCTTCACGGCGACCATGCGCACCGCCCGCTCACGCAACTCCGGCGGATACGGCGGCTGGGAACGACGTGTCATGACTCCATCTCCTCAGAAGATCAAGTCTCCCGACACGCCGGGGCGGTTCAGTCAGGTTGGCAAAGGCTCAATGCCAGGCTCCACGTCAGCACATGTGCATCGCAGGAAAGAACGTTCCACGACTGCCTCAGGCCGGCCTGGCGGAACTCATCGCCAGGAAAGATGACTGGCGCAGCTGACTCGATGAATGTCGCAACTTGCAGGTCTGTGTTCGAGCTTCGGGCCGCCCGCACGGCCTCCTCGCGGGATTTGACCCACTTGATCTGCTCGCGCGATCGCTCCTGATCTTCTGGCGACAGCTGAAGCTGCCTGGCTTGCCGAAGGGTCAGCTCGTGGTATTTTCGCAGTTGAACGTAGGTTTCGGTGATCACGATGAGCCCGCGTTCGCGCCTAGTCGCCGGATCTTCGGGGGCTAGGACCCAGACGGCCTGGGTTGCACCGACGATGGCGGCGCGCGCCGCGCTGTACTGGCTCATAGCGTAAATGTTCTTGCACTTCAAGCCGTCGCAGATTAAGCGTAGATGTTCTCCCGCAGAGATTAAGCTGATGCGCACGGTTTCGCTGATCGGTTGATGCGGGAAAGCCGCATCGTCTACGGCGAGCTCGCTGTCGGGTTGAGGCCGCTCTACCTTCTGGGCCCGCAGCCGCCAACGATCGAGGTCAGTTGAAGCCTCGTCGAAGGTCTCGAGATTCGCTTGGAAAGCCTTGAGTTCGTCCTCCACACGTGCTGTTTTACTGCATCGGCAGGTCGCTTAGGTATCGGGCGTCGAAGCGCACCGCATGCGGCGCGCCACCGCACATGCACCGCCGGTGTCTGAGCTGCTGGCGCATGGTTACTCCGCAGTTCATTGATTACTTACGTGTATCTCTGCGCAGTCACTCCGGCGCCGGGCCTAAGGAACGGTTCGAGGTGCGGCACCGTGCTCGCCTGTCGGTGACGGTCAGGACGGCTGCGAAGGCGGTCTGGACGACGAGGTAGCCAAGGACGAAGGGCAGCATGACCAGCGCGGGGTGTGTCGTTGCCGGGTCCGGCAGCGGCGCGAGTGAGGCGATGGCCACGACCAGCCCGCAGTTGAGCAGCGACAGGCGGGCGTAGCCGGTGCCGTCGCCGTCGGCCTGGCGTCGAGCCAGCTCGAAGACCACGACGAGCCGGAACAGCACACCGACCATGAGCGCGGCGATGATCGGCGCACCGACGGTGTAGCCGGGTCCCAGGACCCGCAGGACCGGCCAGCCCAGGGCCGCTCCCAGGGCGAGGAGCGGGACGAACAGCACCAGCATGCGGCGTCGTGTCCGGCTGGCGAGCTCGACGGCGCGGTGGGGCTCGCGCGCGGTCTGCACGGCGAGGGAGTTGGTGAAGAACACCGCGGCGGTGTCGATGACGACGGTGGCCTGCCAGGCGATGAAGAACACCGCGCCGATCGCGTTGCCCATCCGGAAGTTCGCCAGCAGCGGGATCTGGTTGTAGAGCAGCACCGCCCCGAGCTGGGCCACCGCGGTCGGGGCGAGGAACCCGGCCATGGTGGCCCGGCTGGGCAGGACACCGGGCCCGCCCGCGGCGGCGAATCTGCGGACCAGGAACCACAGCACGATGGTGCCGACCCCGATCCACACCACGACTGGAATTACCCAGGACAGCACCATGCCCTGCGATGCCAGGCCTGCCCCGAGCACGGCGAGCAGGCCGATCCGGGCCACGGCGAAGGTCCCGCTGCGCCAGACCGCCAGCCAGGGCCGGCCCGCGGCGACCATGACGAAGTCGTGCACGACGAACACGCCCCACCCGGCACAGCCCAGCACCAGCAGTAACAGGCCGAACCCGAAGGGGCCCTCGCCGGCGGCGACCAACGCCACCCGCGGGACGAGCAGCCCGTAGACCAGCCCGGCCAGCCCGGACAACGGCATGATCAGCAACAGGCTGCCGAACACCAGCCGCACGGACTTGCGGCCTGCCCCGGGAAGCCACCTCATGATGCCGATACCGAGATTGAGCTGAGCCGCGCCGCCGATCAGCTGCATGGCCGAGACGAACTCCGTCGCCCGACCGACCTCCTCCTGGGGCATCACCCACGCCGCGATCAGAAACCCCAGCAGGCCGGCGACGGAGTTGAAGACCGAGGTGAGCGTCAGGGCCAGCGAGTCTCCCAGCTCACGGCGCCCCCTACTGGTCGAGGAGACGGAGGTGGAAGGAGGCATCGCCGCGACGCTACGGCAGCCCCACGCGAGCCCCTCGGGATCCGCCTGCGCCTGGAGATCTGGTCTCGCGGCGGTGTCGAGACCGTCGTCGACAGCGCAGCTGGCTCGATGGCGGCGGGGCCTGCCGCGGAGATGATGAGGCCCCCGCCGCAGGGGTGCTGTGGCGGGGGCCTCGGTTGCGCGCCGTGTCGTTGTGCGTGACTACCCCGGCTTTCGGCGCGCAGCTCGGGGGATGGAGGTCAGTTCGTCCAGGTGATCGGGTCGGAGAAGCTGAACGAGGGCGCGTACTTGACCGCGTTGACGTCGGTGGTCTGCTGGTCGCCGCAGATCATCCCCGAGGTGGTGCCGCCCGGGGCGAGCTGACCGGAGTTCAGCGCCTTCGCCCCGGCGTTGAACGGGATCGACGCGGACGCCTCGACCCCGGCCGGGGTGGTGAACTTCCAGTCGAACGGGTTGAACGACGCCGGGCTGGACCCGTTGTTCTTGTAGGTGACCGTCGAGCACGCCTGCGTCATGCCGAACTCGGTGACCTGCTCGGGTGCGGACGCCGAGATGGCCAGGTCTCCGGAGGTGGCCTCCTGACCGAACTTCACCGACTGGTCCCCGCTCGCGGCGGCACCGGCGGCCGCAGGGGCGGCGTTCGCGTCTCCTGAGGCGGCGGCCGGGGCCTGCTCGTCGCCGCCACCGCCGGTGGCGATCGCGATGACGACGATCGCGACCAGGATCCCGAGGGTCACCTTGAGCCCGGTGCGCTTCTTCTTCGGCGCGGGCGGCGGGATCTGCGGGGCCTGGTTGTACTGCGGGGGCGGGCCCCACTGCTGAGGCTGTCCCTGCGGGGGCGGGTAGCCCTGCGGCGGGTACTGGCCGCCCTGCTGGGGCGGGTACTGACCGTAGTAGGGCTGCTGCTGAGGGTGGCCCTGGTAGGGGCTCTGCGGCGTAGTCACGTACCGCTTATCGGCCGCGTCACCCCCTCATTAGCGCTCGGACCTGCGGATCATCAAGGTTGTTGAACTACTCTTTACCCAGGCAATCCGCGGGCTCCACCCCACTCGCCGGGAGGGTTGTGGAGACGGACGCCAACCTCCTCGCACAACATCTCGCGTAGCCAGTCGCTGGTCCCAGTCGACCGAGCCGCACTGCGACGGTCGCACGCAATCCGTTGCCTGCCGGGTTCACCGCCCTAGCGAGGCGACGCGGGCGCCAAGGGGTCGTTGGCGGCTGCAGGGGCGGCGAGTCGCCTCCGTCGGATCACGGGAAGACCCGCGACCGTCAACTCACGCTCCTACCGCTGCGCGCAGCGACGACAGGTCGGCGGGTTGGACGTAGAACGCCTCTGCCGCGACCCCGCTGCCGTAGTCGACGTAGAGAGGCCCCGGCGTCACCGCGGGAAAATCTCCCTCGACCACGAGCGCGGCCACAGCACGGTCGATCGGCTTGCGGAACCCGTTGAGTCGGCCATCGGCGGAACGCCCGAGGAAGGCGAACACCTGGTCCCGAGTCACCCGACCGTCATCCTTCTCCGCTGCGGCGCGCAGGACCTGTGCCTGGGCGCAGTCACCGAGTTGGGCCAGCAGTCGCTCGAACTGCTCGGGCCGCAGCGAACTCTCGCCGAGCTCGTCACGTCCCTGCAGCTCGACGGTTAGGGCGTCCCGGAGCTTGTGCAGTTCGGGCGTAGCGAGCCGGCGCAGGTCGAGCATCGCGGTGATGGGCAGGAACATGACAACTCCAAGATTCAGTCGACCAACTGAACAAAGAGTCTCACGAGACAGTTCAAGAGTCAAACTGAACATTGAAGTCGGTCAGTCGGACGGCCCCGCGCAGGATCGGTCCGCGCTGCGCCCGGGTCCTGGGCTTGGTGATCGTCCTGTTCACCAGTAGACGTAGTCGGCGATCCATCGCCGGGTTCGGACGACGGGACCGGAGTCGGGACCGGTCCAGGGTTGAACGGCGAGATCGGTGGCGTCCACGAGGAACTCCCGCTCATCGTGGAGGTATCCCAGGACTCGACTCGGTTCCACGACCGCGACCCACACCCGTCCTAAGCCGACCTCGGCGGGCACCTGCCGATGCTCAGCGAACCATCGGGCGATGGCCGGATTCGTGGTCCACGACATGCCCTGCCGCCGCTGAGGGACCGCCCCCCGGAACAGTCGGTGGCGCCGCCTCGGGCGCCGACCGGGCCGGCCCCCCTCTGGCCCCCAACAGAAGTACCCAGCATGCTCGACCATGGCCTGCCAGGCCACAGGGCCGTGCAGAGGATCGCGATCAGAACGGAACCGCCAGATCGGCGGCAGCTCGACCGCCATCTCCGCCGGGGTGACGTCACCGGCGCAGAAGCGTCGGTAGAGGCTGATGGCGGCCGCGTCCCACTGGCTGACGGTCATGTTCGCCTCCTACCGGCGTCGGCCAGGATCCCCGAACTAGACGTTGGCAACGAACATGTCGCCCCGCAAGATCGGGACGAGTGAGCTGGAGTCCAGTTCACTCGCGGTTTGGACGTCGTCCTCATATCCGCTGTCGATCAGTTCCCGTCCGCTGGCGCATTCACGGAGTAGCTGAGTGATCTGAGCCGAGGCGGTCTCAAACGACGTTGCTGCGACAAAAGCCTCCGGCGAAAGGCCAGTCCAGCCGAAGCTGTGCAATGCAGAGATCAGTGCGCCTGCTCCCCATAGATCTTCCACGGCAGGGCGGAGGCTCCGGTCTGGCCACTTCTCGCCGGCCGGGATGATTGCGACGCGAATGTCTGGGGCGGCGGCGCGGCGGGCCTGGATCCAACTTGCCACGGCGGCGCGGTTGCGCAGGCTGCAACCGAGCACGTCTGCCTGCGACCTAGGGCGTGTCTCCGAAATAGGTGGGTCGGGGTGCGCGATGCTGTAGCGGTGTCGCGCACTGCGGTCCTGACCGACGTTCAGTGGGCCCGGCTGGCCCCGCTCCTGCCCTCGTCGGAGGGTCGTCGCGGGCGCCCGTTTCGAGACAACCGTCGAGTACTCGAGGGCATCATCTACCGATACCGGTGCGGCCTGGCCTGGCGGGATGTCCCGTCCGAGTTCGGGCCGTGGCAGACGTTGTGGAAGCGGCACCGCCGCTACTCCGGCGATGGCACCTGGGACCACGTTCTCGCGGCTCTGCTGACCGACGCCGACACCGCCGGGATCGTGGACTGGGCGGTCAGTGTGGACTCCACGATCCTCCGCGCCCACCAACACGCCGCGACCCTGGCCCGCGACACAGGGGGCAGGATCGAATTACACGAATCTGCTCGCCGAGCCCGGCGATCACGCCTTGGGTCGGTCTCGCGGCGGGCTGTCGACGAAGATCCACCAGCTCGTCGATGGTCACGGCCGGCCGCTGGTGGTCCTGCTCGGACCGGGCCAAGGCGGGGACTCGCCGATGTTCCCGCACCTGATGGCGCATCTGAGCATCGCGCGAGCGGGCCCGGGACGTCCCCGAACACGGCCGGAACGACTGCGCGCTGACAAGGCCTACTCCTCGCGCGCGATCCGCCGCCATCTACGCGAGCGGCGGATCGTCGCCGTCATTCCCGAGCCCGCCGACCAGCAAGGACACCGCAAACGGCGAGGGGCACGCGGCGGCCGCCCGCCCGCGTTCGACCGCGCCGATTACCGCAATCGCAACGTCGTCGAACGCGGGTTCTGCCACGTCAAGCAGTGGCGCGGGCTGGCCACCCGTTACGACAAGCTCGCGCTGACCTTCCGCGGCGGCGCCGTCCTGAAGGCGATCGTCACCTGGCTCCGCGCTTTAGGAGACACGCCCTAGGTTGAATTCGGTCAGGCCCGCCACCAGCAGGAATGCTGAAACGAACGCCGAGACTTCTCCCACGGTGGTCGGCGAGACGAACCGGGCTGCGAGTACCCAGCTCAACATCCCCGCGCCAGCGCTAAGCGCCGCGCTGATCGACAGTGCCAGCCCATCGGACCAGGAACGGTCTGGTCTGGAGGCGCCATCGGCATCCGACACTAGTCGTGGCATCGGTGCACTCCGCCACACCTCGCCGGTCGACGGTGTCGCCGCTCGGCGAACCGATGCTCTCGGCCAACATGTGCGGCTCGGTCCGGCGCCCGGCTATCGGCCACGTACCTTCTGCGGAGGGGATGAGGGAGCCTGCTTGTGGCTCTTCGTCGGAGCTGGACGGAAGTCACGTGTCGGCGTCGCTCACGTGCGAGAAGGCCTGCTGACGCCGGCCGTAGGCATGGGCCCAAAGCCGACCGCGATGATGAGCGCGGATATGACTGCGGCGTGCCGCCGCAGGGCCGTCATCACGCGGCTCGTACCGGGCCGCGTCCGCGGGGTTGGTTGTGTACAAGATCCCTCCGCGTGATGAGAAGCCAATCGGCGATTGTGCGCGGGGTAGAACCGTGGTCCATTCGCCACGGTTGCTGCTGTCCGGTCGATGAATCACTCCGGCGTGTCTGGTGACGATCCGTAACGAAGCGGCCGCTTACGGCTCTGCCAGGTACCGCTGTACTGTCCGGGCCACTTCGCCGGGTTCGGTGAAGACCACCGGCGAGGCCACTCGGCGTACTGATCCGTCGGGTCGCAGGACGTAACTGGTTGGGATGGCATTGGGCACCTGGAGGGCGGCCCACAGCGTGCCGCGCGTGTCGACGACCGAGGGGTAGCGGGCGTCGAGATCGGCGAGCAGGCCCAGGGCCGAGGTGGCGTCGTCGCGTACATCGATGCCTACCACGGGCACCGCGCCGGGTAGCTCGGCGTAGGCGTTGAGCACCGGGATCTCCTCGCGGCAGGGTGTGCACCAGGACGCCCACACGTTGAGGAGCGCCGGTCGCCCTGCCAGCGCAGCGGCCAGGTCGACCGTGCCGGGAGTACCGAGACACGGGACCGTGATGTCGGCCAGCGGCCCCCCGGGCGGCGGCCCGACGTCCCCTGGCGTCGGACATGGTGCCAGGTCCGCCCGGGAGCGTAGTGGAGCCAGCTCGGCGTCGGGCGGCATCGCGATGAACGGCTTTTCGCCCGTCACCCGCCACTGTGACGTCTGCGGGTCGCCGGATGCGGGGTCGCTGTCCTGCGGCCACAACGCCACGATCCCGACGATCGCCAGCACGACGACGACAATCGTCCACAGCAGCTCCGAGCGCACGCCGGTCCGCAGCATCTCAACTCCCGAAACCCAGCGGCGCCCCGGAAGAAGGCTGCACCGGCACCGCTGTCCGCGGCTGTGGGCGCTGGCCGGCGAGCACCGCACGGGCCGGCAGCGGGTAGGTCGTCGGTCCGACAGCTTTCGCGACGATGGTGGCGGCCGGATCGATCACGAAGGTCTCCGGCACGCCGAAGATCCCGCTGTCGCGGGTGGCGCGCGGGCCGGGGTCAGTCACATAGCGGTAGTCGTCCCCGCCGCGCCCCCTCGCATCCAGGAACGCCACCGCCGAGTCCGGGCCGTCCTGGTAGTCGATTCCGACGAGCGTGACCCCGGCGTCGCGGTCCTGTTCGGCCACGCTGACCGACGCGGAGTGCTCCTCTTCCCACCACGAGGCCCAGAAGTTGCAAAGGACGACGCGACTGCGCAGCTCGCTGAGAGAAGGTGTGCCGTCTCTCTCGATGTACAGCAGCGTCACCGTTGGTGCCGGCCGGCCAGCGCGGGCATGGATCCGGTCTCGCGCGGCGCAACGCGTGCGAGCACGTGGAACTTGCTGGACGGGCGTCCCCCCGACCGGCGGACACGCATGATCGGTCGTCCCGCGCGCAGTGCGGCCAGCGCTCGTTCGACCCGGTCGAGTACGGCCGTCCTGGTCCGATCATCGGTGCCGACAGGTTCGATCGTCACCGTTCCGAGGAGGTCGGACGCCGAGCCGTACCACTCGTCCGCCCAGCTCACGATGAGCCGCGGGTTGCGTCCGGTCCGCTCCTCACCGATTGTCCGGTGGTCGAACCCGAGCATCGCCAGGATGGGGTCGTCGATGAGCGTGTCGATGATCTGCTGGTGCACGGTCTGGGGAGAAGTGGTCACTCCGCGTCTCCGGGTAGTTCCTCTGCAGCGGCTGCTCCGCCATCCTCGGTACCGGAGGCTAGGAGGCGTCGTGCAGCGGAAGTGCAACCGAAGTTAAAGCGACGGTAAAAATTATCGGGTGGTCGCGAGAGAGTGCGCCGTACCCGGTTCTTCTCAGTAACATCACAGTTCGATGGGCGATAGTTGTGCCATGAACCCGTCGCCGACTCCCTCCCCAGACCGGGTGACGGCGGGTCCGGCTCCCTTCGAGGTCTAGGATCTGGCGTGCGCATCCTCAGTGGCCCGGTCGGCCGGTCGATCGCATTGCTGGCGGGGCTGAGCGTGTTGCTGGGGGTGGTGGTCGCTGGGATGGCCTTCCCGGTGGTCGGCGGCCTCGGGATCCTGTCGAACGAGGCAGGTGACAGCGTCACGTCCAGCTCGGCCGACCTGGTGAACAACCCGGCGCCGCTGACGACCACGGTCACCGACTCCGACGGGCGCCCGCTGGCCTATCTGTTCGACCAGAACCGCACCGAGGTGGCCAACGACCAGATCTCGCCGACGATGAAGGCGGCGATCCTGGCGATCGAGGACCGCCGGTTCTACGAGCACCAGGGCGTCGACTGGCAGGGCACGCTGCGTGCGGTCGTCGCGAACTCGACGTCCGGGGATGTCGTGCAGGGCGCGTCGACGCTGACCCAGCAGTACGTCAAGAACTACATGCTCTACGTCGACGCCCAGACCGAGGCCGAGCGGCTCAAGGCGACCGAGCAGACCCCCGCCCGGAAGCTGAAGGAGGCGCGGATCGCGCTGCAGCTGGAGCGCCAGCTGTCCAAGGACGAGATCCTCAACCGCTACCTCAACATCGTCTTCCTGGGCAACGGCAGCTACGGCATCGCGGCGGGCGCCCGGACCTACTTCAACACCACGCCGGACAAGCTGACAGTGCCGCAGGCCGCGTTGCTGGCCGGCATGGTCCGCTCGACGACCCAGTTCGACCCGGTGCAGAACCCGGAGACCGCGACCGAGCGGCGCAACCTGGTGATCGAGCAGATGCGCCAGCAGGGCATGATCGACGACGCCCAGGCCCGCCAGGCGACGGCCGCGCCGCTCGGCATCGCGGACCCGCTGGTCCGGATCCCGAACGGCTGCATCGGTGCCGGTGACACCGGCTTCTTCTGCAAATACGTCGTCCAGTACCTCACCGAGGCGGGCTTCTCCGAGGAACAGATCAACCGGGGCGGCTACACGATCCGGACGACGCTGGACCGGCGGGCGATGGGCGAGGTCAAACGGGCACTCGACGCGGAGGTCCCGCCGCGGACCCCGAACGTCGCGAACGTGATGTCGCTGGTGCAGCCCGGTCAGGACGCGCACCGGGTGCTGGCGATGGGGTCGAGCCGGACGTTCGGCCTCGACGCCGACGCCGAGGAGACCAGCTTCGGCCTGCCGTATCAGCCGGTGAACCTGGGTGCCGGCTCCACGTACAAGATCTTCACCGCAGCCACCGCGCTGGAGAAGGGGCTCGGCATCAACTACTCGATGCAGGTGCCTCCCTCCGGCTACGCCTCGCCGATCTACGTCGACGGCAGCGGACGCCCGATCCCGGTCGCCAACGCCAGCGAGGGCCTGCCGCCACGCATGAGCATGACCGACGCGCTCGCGCAGTCGCCGAACACCGCGTTCATCAAGCTCGAGGAGTCCACCGGGGTCCCGGACGTCGTCGACATGGCGGTCCGCCTCGGGCTGAAGTCGCTGGCCACGACGCCGTTCGTGGACCCGGGAACGGGTGAGCGCACCGACCGCTCGATCGCCGAGGTGATCAAGCAGCAGCGGCTGGCGTCGTTCACGCTCGGTGTCACCCCGACGTCGGTGCTGGAGCTGGCGAACGTCGGCGCGACGCTGTTCTCGCAGGGCAAGTGGTGCCCGCCCACGCCGATCGACTCGATCACCGACGCGAACGGGAAGGACGTCCCGATCACCGAGGAACCGTGCCAACAGGCGGTCGACCCCGGCCTGGCGAACACCCTGGTGACCGGGATGAGCCAGGACGACATCTCCGGGACCTCGGCGGCCGCGGCCCGGGCGGCCGGCTGGACCCGTCCGATGGCGGGCAAGACCGGCACGACCCAGCAGAACAAGTCGGCGGCGTTCGTCGGGGCGATCCCGGAGATGTCCGGTGCGGTGATCACCTTCGACAACTCGAACTCCCCGCGCCCGCTGTGCGACGGCGGCAACGGTCCCTTCGCCTGCGGCGAGGGCAACATCTTCGGTGGCAAGACGCCCGCCCGGACCTGGTACGGAGCGGTGACGCCGCTGGTCGCGGGCACGCCGCCGACCCCGTTGCCGCCGACCGACCCCCGCTACCTCGACGGTGGTGCGGAGTCCCGGATCCTGGACGTCGTCGGCCGCTCGGCCGCCGACGCCCGCGGCGAGCTCGAGGGAGCCGGCTGGCAGGTGACGACCCGGACGGTGGACAACCGGGCCACCGAGGGAACCGTCATCGGTCAGGAGCCACGGGGTGCGGCGCTGCCGGGCGAGCCGGTGACGCTGCAGGTCAGCAGCGGCACGGTGCCCGCCCCTCCGCCGCCTCCCGGCTCGCCACCCGCGGTCGGACCCCCCGCCGGGCCACCGCCACCGGAGGAAGGCGCGGACGGCGGCGACGGTGGCTGATCAGCCGGTCGTCTTCGCGGTGGAGGCCGGGTCTTCCGAGCCCTCGGCAGAACCGGCCCTGGACCGGCTCGGTAGCAGCAGGGTCACGGGCGCCGAGGTTGTGCCGACGGTGAGCCGCCCGCCCTCGCTCTCGGCGAGGCGGCGTGCCAGTGGCAGACCCATGCCGCGTCCGCCGTCCCGATTCGTGAGGGCGGAGCTCGGGACCCCGGGGCCCTGATCGCCGACGTCGATCGCGATCGCGTTCTCGCCGACCTCACGGGCGGAGATCGACACGTCCCCGGCTCCGTGCAGGAGCGCGTTGTCGAGCAAGACACCGAGGATCTGCCGGACGGCGGCAGACGAGGCGTCCGGCTCGGGAAGGGAGCCCGGGAGCAGGGAGGAGAACGAGCGGCCGTCCCGCGTCAGGCGCGGGCGCCACTCGTCGTCGAACTCGGAGAACAGGCGTGGGAGGTCGGCCGGCGCCGAGGTCGTCTGCCGTTCACGCGCCAGGGCGAGGAGCTCGTCGATCGTCCGCTCGAGCCGGTCGATCGACCCCAGCCCGTACTCGATCTGCGGTCTCGTCATGGGCTCCGCCGCGTCGAGTGCGGACTCCAGTCGCAGCCGCAGACCCGCGAGCGGGGTTCGGAGTTGATGGGAGGCCTCCGCTGAGAACGCGCGTTCGCGGGCGAGGAGGTCGTCGAGCCGGCATGCGGTACGGCTCAGGGCTCCGCTCACCCGGTCGGTCTCCGCGATGCCGCTGCGCTTCGGGCTGATGCCGAAGTCCCCGTCGCCCAGCCGGTCCGCGTCGTCGACCAGTCGGTCGAGAGGTCGGGACAGGCGCAGCGCCAGGCGGCGAGCGAGCAGCCATGTCGACACCAGCACGACCGCGGCCAGAGCCGCCATCCCCAGCCAGATCGGCATCACGGACGCGTAGACCTGTGACGAGGGCGCGGTGGCGCGGACAACACCGACGATGTCGTGTAGGCCGCTGACCGGGACGGCCACGACAAGGTCGTCGGCAGGCGGCAGCCCGGTGCGCCCACCGAGGACGTAGTCCACCGCGGCGTCACCCTCCGAGGGGCCTGCTCCGAGGAGCAGTGCGCCGTCGGCGTCGTAGAGCGCCACGGCAGCGTCACTGGGGCCGTCCGGAAGCGCGCGCGGCACGCGGTCATGGGCCATGTCGCTCTGCACGCTGCGCGCCGCGAACCCGGCCAGCCGCTGCAGGGACGAGTGTTCCTCGGAAACAGCGAACTCGGCCAGGCCGATGGCCAGCGGTATCCCGAACAGCGCGACGGCGAACGTCGCGGTGATAAGGGCCAGTCCCACGACCCGCGACCTCATCGATCCGTCCCTTCGCCGCCGTTCGGTGGCCACTCCAGGCGGTAGCCATGTCCCCGCAGGGTCGTGATGCGGGGTGCCCGGTGCGCGGAGAAGGACGCCAGGAGCCTGCGCAGATTGCCGACGTGGACGTCGAGTGTCTTGGTCGGGCCGGTCCAGTGCTCGTCCCACACGTCCGACAGGAGTTGGTGACGGCTCAGCGCCGTGCCGGGTTCCCTCGCCATGCGAGCGAGCAGGTCGAACTCCTTGTTCCGCAGCTCGACACCTGTGTGCCCGATCGACACGCGCCGACCGCTGAGGTCGATCCGCAGGTCACCGAGTTCGATGACCTGGGTCGTGCCCTTCGGTTCCGACCGGCGAAGGTGCGCGCGGACCCGGGCCAGGAGTTCTGCGAGACGGACGGGTTTGGTCAGGTAGTCGTCGGCGCCGGCTTCCAGGCCGACGATCACGTCCATCTCCGCGGTTCGGGCGGTGAGGATGACGATGATCGCCTCGGGGAGGACCGTCCGCATCCGGCGGCACACCTCGGTCCCGTCGATATCGGGCAGGCTAAGGTCGACCAGAATCAGGTCGAAGGGGACCTCGGCCACCGCGCTCAGCGCCGTCGCGCCGTCGGTGCGCCATACGGTGTCGAAGCCGTGGCTCCGCAGGTTGGTCTGCAGGAGGTCTCCGATCGTATGGTCGTCCTCCACTACGAGTACCCGTACCGACACGGCAGTGGCTCGCACGTTCACGGCGTTGTCCATCGACGGCCCTTCGATAGGTGACCTGCCGCGATGATGAAGACGGTGACGTAGACTCCGATGGCCCCGACGAGGACGAGCGCGGTATGCCACAGGTCGGTGGCCGGGCCGACGCCACTGACCGCGACGACGGCGCCTGCCCCGAGCGCCGCGGTCGCCGCAGCGAGAGCCGGTCGGAGCAGCGCTCCGGCGGCTCCTCGGAGCGGTCGCCGTCCCGTGGTCCGCACGATGAGCCGGGCGGTGCAGACCAGTCCGACCGTGTAGGCGAGTGAGAAGGCCGCGCCCAGCCCCACGACGACGTCCCCGGCGGGCAGCAGAAGCGATGCCAGGACGGCCAGCAGCGACTGGATCAGGGCGATCACGATCTGCACCATCGCCGGGCCCCGGGTGTTCTCCCACGCGTGCAGGGTCCGGACCAGCACGAACTGGAACGAGTAGATCACGACGGCCGGCGCGAACGTCGCCAGCACCAGGCCCATGAACCACGTGTCGGCCCCCGGGTTGCCGGGGAACAGCAGCCGAGTGATCAGCGGCGCGGTGATCAGCAGTGCGAACGCCACGGGCAGGAGCAGCCGACCCGACCGCACCAGGGCCTCCGTTGCCGCACGGGCAACGCTGTCGACGTCGTGCTCGACGGCTGCGCGGGCCATGCGCGGGAAGGCTGCCGTGACGACGGAGACCGCGATGATCGCGTGCGGGACCAACATGATCATGTTGGCGTTGGTGTACTGCGCCAGGCCGGCCGCGTGGTCGGCGGCGCCTGCCGCTGCCGCGCCGGCCGCATTCGCGACGATCGCGGTGATCGAGTACGCGATCTGGTTGGCGGCGACGAAAAGGACGGTCCAGCCGGCGAGCCGCAGGGAACGGCCGATTCCCGCTGCCGCGACGTCTCTGCGGGGCCGGACGCGAACACCTGCCGCGCGCAGCGCCGGCAGCAGGACCAGGACCTGGACCAGCACGCCGGCGGTGGCGCCGCCGGCGATGGCGAGGACCTCGCCGGGCGATACCGTCTCCGCCGCGTTCGCGTCCGGCCCAGTGGCGATCCCACCCAGGAACAGGAACGGGACCGCGGCGGCGATCCCGACGACGTTGTTCGCGACCGGGGCCCACATCATCGGACCGGGCCGGTCCCGGGCCAGGAGCACCTGACTGAGCACCGCGAAGATCCCATAAAGCGGAATCTGCGGCAGGCACCACGCCAGGAACGCGGCGAGGAGAGCGGTGTCCCGCGGCGGCCAGGCGCCGCCCGTGTAGAGACGGGCGATCCACGGGGCCAGCAGCACCCCGATGACCGTCGCAGGAAGCAGGACGAGCAGGGCAACGCTGAGAAGGCGGCCGGCGAACGCGTCACCCTCCTGCCGCCCGTTCGCGGCGGCCCGGATCAGCTGCGGGACGAACACGCTGCTGATCGCACCGCCGGCCAGCAGGGTGTAGACGATCGAGGGGAGCGTGTTGGCCAGGGTCAGCGCGTTGCCCACCACGTGGAGCCCGAAGGCCGCGGCCCAGACGGACGCGCGGACGAAACCCAGGACCCGGGACAGGGCGGTGGCGACGGCGAGCCCCGACACCCGCTCTCCGTGGGTGAGAGTCCCACCTGTCCTCGCGACGGAAGCCCTCACCGGGGCACCGCCCGGGCAGCCGGCTTGCCCGGAGTGATCCCGACGTGCACGTGGTCGCGGTGGACCGCGTCGGTGAAGAACCCGGTCCCGTCGACACGGATCGGCCCGCCGACCTCGGTCGCCCCGGCCTCGCCGGCGGCCGTCATCACGGCCTCGAGGCGGCGGTCGTCGCGGAGCTCCTCGACCGCCACGCCGTCGATCGCCCTGATGTCGAACGCCCGACCGACCGCATGGTTGGACAACCGGGTGGTCGGATAGACCGTGCCCGGGTGACCGGTGGCCGCGACCTGCACGTCGATCCTGGCACGGGCTCCGAGCCGCTGCAGGACACCCAGGATCGGGTCGCCGACACGACGCTCGACGATGTCGGCCCGCACCGGCTCGGGCAGGACGAGGGCGGGGTCCCCGAGCACGGCGCGTCCGAGAGCGGTCGGCCCACCGGCGCGGGCCGGTGCGAGAGGCGGGCGAGGGGGAGCGACCGATGCCGTGACCTCCCACCGGCCCTCGAGCAGGACGAGCCGGACGTCGAGCACCAGCTGTCGCACACCGTCGTGCCCGGTGTCGCCCCAACTCTGCTCGGCGAGCACGATCACGCTCGCCGTGGTCGCGGTGAGGCCACCCTGTTGCGCGAACACGACCTGTGTCCGTGCGCGGGGGGTGGGGAGATCGACCAGTTGCGGTGCGACGGCGCCAAGGGCTGCGGGGTAGCCGGCCGCGACGACGCGATCGCTGGCGGCGGTGGGCTGGGTCTCGTCCCAGCTGCCGATCGCCTCGATGAAGGCGACGGCGGTCTCCTTCGACAGGTCCCCGCGACTGGTGCGCGGAGTCACCACGTCGTCGGGGACAGGTGCGCTGGTGACCGGTGCCGGCGGCGGTGCCCCGGTATCGAGGCGTGGTGAGGCCGGCGCGGCGCCGGCACATCCGGCGGTGACGAGGACAAGCAGCACGAGCGCCGCGGCCGGGAGCAGCCGGTCGCGCGTCGTGCTCCGTGCAGCGGAAGTCACGCGCGATCCGTCGTGGCTAGACAACGCCCGAAGTGCGCGACCGGCACGCCGTCGCGGGTCTGGCTCCGGTAGAGCCAGGTCCAGCCGGTGTGTTCGTAGAACCGCACGGCGGAGTCCGGTTCCGTCGCGGTCACCAGTTCGACCCAGGGAATCCCGAGGCTCGTGCAACGGTCGAGGTAGATCTCGATCAGCCGCCGTCCGACGCCGGCTCCACGGGTCCCCGGATCGACGGCGACGGCGGTCAACTCACCGGTCGATTCCTCGCGCTCGTGTGGTCGCGCGGTGGGCGTGCCCGAGCGTCCCCGCCAGAGGCGAGCGGCGTAGGTCGTCGCTCGACCGCGCAGGAACGTGGCAAGAAGCCGCGGGCGGACCACGAGAGCGAAGACGCCGTGTCGGATGAGCGCTCCCCGGTGGCGCCGCAGCAACTCGCGCCGGAACGCGCGGCGATCCGTGGTACCGACCAGGAACCCGACGACCGTTTCGGCGCTGGCGTCGTCGCTACGCTCGATCGCAACGAGGCCGATGGCGTGGGGGCTGTCGAGGAAAGCGGCCTGCCAGCGCGCGACGAAACCCGTGCCGAGGCGCGGGAAGAAGCCGATCGGCAGGTGTGCGACATGCAGGCCGGCCATGGCGGACAGGTCGTAGGTCGTCGCGGTACGGACGAACACACTCGGACGGCGTCCGGCGGGGCGGGGAGGGCCGTTCGGTGCGGTGGGAACGGGAAGTGTCGCTGCGGATGCTCGATGCCGACACGTTGAGATGACGCCCATGACAGAACTCCAGGCGGGAAGCTCCGGAACACCGGAGACGGGGGTGATCGGGCCATGGGCCGCCCAAACACCCGTGCGAGATGTTCTCGGCGGGGTCAGGCGGCGAGCGCTGACACCGGGGGGCCTCGTCGGGCGACGTCGCGGACGATCGACCACTGGGGCACGGGCAGTGCCGGCTCGTAGCCGACCAGGCGCGGCGAACGAACCGGCCGCTTGGGCGTCGAGACGATGCGCCGGATCAGCGCGACCAGCAGGGGTCGTAGGGCAGCAACGAGGCTGCCGAGCTGCTGAACCTGGGTGATGGCAACGACGATCAGTACCGCCACGATGATGTGCACGACCGAAAGCGACACGTCCCCGGAGTGGTCCGTGGTCGGCGGGACCAGCTTGGTCGAGGCGTGCAACGCCGGCTGCGCCACGACAGCGCCGTTGACCATGGCCAGCAGTCCCTTGTACCGACGTGCGGTGACCAGGCGCGCGAGCGCAGCCGATGCCGCGACCCCGCCGACCGTCGCAGCGTGCACGGGGTGCTCACCGGCCGCGAGGTCCATCCCGATCGCGAGGACGGCGGTCGCGAGGGCGGCCACGAGCAGCGCCCGCGGCGAGGAAGGACGTGCGTCGGCCAGCACGACACTCCTCCCCTCAACCGGACCGAGTGGCATCACTCGGACGTTTTCACGGTAGCGCAGGGCAGCAATTGATCCGGCGCAGGCACAGATCGGCGATCGACTGTGCCGCTGGACGTACGACCTACCTCTTGTGGACGCGACCCTCTTGTGGACGCGACCTGGCGATCCTGTGTCAGTCAAATGGGTGGCTATGGGTGGGTGGCTATGGCTTCTTCGTTCGGCACACGTAGCGTGCCGCCATCCGCTCATAGTGTGACGGTCCGCAACCAACTGATCACTACAACATCAAGTAGGACGATGAACTAACGAATTGAGCCCGACGCGCAGGCCTGGTTCCAGGAGCTGCAGATCGACGACAAGGTCCAGGCCACCACCGCCTCGGTCGAAACGGGGAACGGGACGGTCGTTCCATGCTGACTGAGGCCGCCGACTCGTGCGCTGTGTCGGGCCGGCGGGGCGCGGTCTTCAGACGGGGACGGGGCACCGCGCCGTACCGGACGACTTCACGCCGAGCCACTGGCGAGCTCAATCGGCGGGCGCGGCCGCCTGCACGATCGTGCGGAGAACGGGGTGCACGCGTCGACCTCACACGTCGCGACGCCGCCGTGGTCGGCCACGATGTGCTCGACCAGCACGGGGTGGTCATTCATGCCGCCGAGAACCCGGTGACGGGTCACTGGTCGCGGCTTTCCCACCGGCCCGGCCAGCGACATCGCCGCGTGACACCGCCGACTGCGTGCGGCTCGCCGTCGAGAACCCCGCCGAGCGCGGCGAGTTCCGGGTGTTCAACCAGCTCACCGAGTCGTTCTCGGTCGGCGAGCTGGCCAAACTCGTCGCCGATACACACACCTGCACCGAGATCACGCACCTGGACAACCCACGGGTGGAAGCCGACCAGCACCACTACCACGTCGTCTCCACCGGCCTCGCCGAGCTGGGCCTGCGCCCGCACCTGCTCGCCGCCACCCTGATCACCTCGATGTTCGAGCTGCTCGAGCGGCACGCCGGCCGGGTGAACCGCGCCGCGCTGCTGCCGGCCACGCAGTGGCGCCTGCCCGGACGGTGACGTCGGGGCGACAGTGGCCCGGGCCACAGAACAAGCCGGTGGGGCTGTCGGCGGTGCACGCACCCGTCGCCGGACCCGCCGTGATCGGGTCCGCCACCGCTTCTCACCGACGCCACTGCACTGCAGCGACGAGAAATGAACGACAGGCGGTACCCATCCTGGAGCGGACGTCCCGCGTTGAGCACTCGCAGTCGAGGCGATCGCCGTGCTGGTAGTTGCATCGGCCCGCCCGTGCTGCGGCGCGGTGGCGGTGGCGCCCGCCCCCAGTGGGCCGCGGATCTCGCCAGACCAGGCCATCCAGCGGGTGCAGCGTGCACCATCAGGACGAAGCGATAGCCATCGGCAGGTATACGCTAAGTGACGATCTTTCGTCGAAACGGGTACCGAATTCACGAATGGGGGGTCTTCGTCACGAAGCGGCCGAGGTCAGCCATTCACCGTGGTCGTCGACCTGCCGGCGCCTACGCCTGAGACGCCATACTCTCTAACCGCTCTGACCTGCAGTGTTGGTGGAGGCATCGATGGTCGTGTCCATAGCCGCGCCCCGATAGGACGTCGTGCACGAGTTGTGTGATGACGCACCAACGCTGGGATGCGCGGACGGGCCTGCCGATGACGCTGGTACGGTTCGGCTACTGTGAGCAACCTCGTCGGCGTGCTGGGGACACGGGTGCCAAGATCCGGTGCCCGCCGCGCCGTGGTACTCCTCGCCCTGTCGATGGTCATGCTGATCTGTGGGCTGCACCTGCTCATGCCGGTCCACGGCCCTGAGCTCGTCGCCGGTGGATCCTCGACGCAGCTGACAGGGTCGCAGGCGTCCGCGGGCGTCGCGGCTGACCAGTCGGCCGACCACCGAGACCAGATCGGTGCCGAGCGCCCCGCCGCTCCGCATTCGCATCCTGATGCTCCTGTGTGCCATCAGGACGGAGCCCACGACGAGTCGACTCTCACTGCTCGCGCTGACCGTCCCGTCCCACCGGACGTCTGCGCCGGAGCGGGCGTCGAGATCCGCGTAGCGGCCGCGATGCGGGCACCGCCGCAGATACACCGCGCAGTCAAGACCACGCCCGCTCGAGCAGAGGGTGGGCGTCACCACTTAGTCCTGGCACAGATCTCGCGGACGTAGAGGCCTCGGCGACCACGGACCAGATCCCGGTCGTCGTTTCTCGCGCCCCTACATCGCTCCCTGGCGGTGCGGCACATGTCCGCGCCCGAATGAGGTCTGTCATGTCCACTTCTTTCACGACTCTTCCCGCCGATGCCCCCGGCGTCGCTGCGCGACGTTGCTTCCAGTTGACCGACGTCGTCGGCTCCACACCGACGGTGTGGATCGACGCACCCTTCAGCGCTGCCGGACGGGGGTTCTGGGCCAAGCTGGAAGGCACCAATCCCGGCGGGATCAAGGACCGCCCTGCCCTGCATATGGTCGAGCAGGCCCGTCAACGCGGTGATCTCGAGCCGGGCGGGCGGATCGTCGAGTCCACCAGCGGCACCCTCGGTCTCGGCCTCGCCCTGGCCGGGATCGCGTTCGGGCACCCCGTCACGCTGGTGTCCGACCCGGGTATGGAACCGCTGATGTATCGGCTCCTGTGTGCCTACGGTGCCGAGGTGGTGACCGTGCAGAGCCCGGCGGCGTGCGGTGGGTGGCAGCAGGCCCGCCGCGACCGCGTCGCCGAGGTGCTCGACCAGCATCCCGGCTCGTGGTGCCCTGACCAGTACAACAATCCCGACAACGTGAGCGCTTACGCGCCGCTCGCCGACGAACTGCACGCTCAGCTCGGAAACATCGATGTGCTCGTCTGCTCGGTCGGCACCGGAGGCCACTCGGCAGGTATCTCCCGCGCGCTCCACCAGCACCTGCCCGACCTGGAGGTCGTCGGGGTCGACACGGTCGGGTCGACGATCTTCGGTCAGCCCGCACGACCGCGCCTGATGCGGGGGCTCGGCTCGAGCATCCATCCCCGCAACGTCGACCACAGCATCTTTAGCGAGGTGCACTGGGTCGGCGCGGACGAGGCAGTCTCGGCGTGCCGTGCGATGGCCAGCGCCAGCTACTCCAGCGGAGGCTGGAGCGTCGGCGCCGTCGGCATGGTGGCCGGTTGGCTGGCCCGGACCCGGCCGGAGGGCACCCGGATCGCTGCGGTCTTCCCCGACGGCCCGCAGCGCTACTTCGACACCGTCTACAACGACGAGTTCTGCGCGGCGAAGGGGATCACCGTCGGTGCCCCTCCGCTGCACGACCCGGACGAGATCGACCGGCCCGACGCGGTCGAGGTCCACCGCTGGACCCGCTGTGCCACCGTGCTCCGGCCTGCAGGACGCGAGAGCTGATGCGGGTACTCGACAGATACCGGTCGTTCGACCGGCCGGTCCAGCTGCTGCTGCTCAACCAGCTGACCATCAACCTCGGCTTCTACATGCTCATCCCGTACCTGGCCGACCACCTGTCCCAGGGGCTCGGGCTCTCGGTGCTGATGGTCGGCTTGATCCTCGGGGTACGGAACTTCTCCCAGCAGGGCATGTTCCTGGTCGGGGGCAGCCTGGCCGACCGGTTCGGCTACAAGCCGATGATCGTGGCCGGCTGCGCCTTGCGCACCGGCGGATTCGTGCTGATCGGCCTGGTCGACAACGTCCCGGCCCTGGTCGTGGCCTCGGCCGCGACCGGATTCGCCGGGGCGCTGTTCAACCCGGCCGTGCGCGCCTACATCGCCCATGACACCGGTGAGCGGCGCGTCGAGGCGTTCGCGCTGTTCAGCATCTTCTACCAGGCGGGCATCCTGATCGGCCCGATCGTCGGACTGGCACTGACCGGCATCGGCTTCGCCGTCACCTGCCTGGTCGCCGCCGCCGTGTTCGCCGTGCTCACGGTGCTGCAGATCCGGGCCCTGCCGGCCCGCCGCGGTGACGGCGGCGGCGACGCCGATCGGCGCCCGGTCCTCGCGCAGTGGCGCGACGTCGCCACGACCCGGGGCTTCCTGCCCTTCTCGGTCGCGATGATCGGCACCTACGTCTTGTCGTATCAGGTGTATCTGGCGCTGCCGTTGCACGCCCGGACCCTGGCCGGCGACGGGAACCTGGGCACGGCGTTGGTGACGGCGTTGTATGTCGTGTCCGGCGGGGTCACCATCGCGGCCCAGATGAAGGTCACCGCCTGGTGTCGTGCGCGGTGGGGGCCGGCGGGCTCGCTGAGCCGGGGCCTGGTCGTGCTCGGCGTGGCCTTCGTGCCGCTGCTCGCCGCCGACGGGTTGCTGGTCGCGCTGCCCGACGTCAGCGCGATGATCGCGACGGTGCTGGGTGTGGCGGCGTTGCTGTCGACCGCGGCGCTGCTCGCGATCGGGACCGCCGTGGTGCTGCCGTTCGAGATGGACACCATCGTCGGGCTCGCTCGCAACCGGCTCGTCGCGACCCACTACGGCTTCTACAACACCGTGTGCGGGGTCGGGATCCTGCTCGGCAACGCGGGGACGGGCTGGGCGATCGACCTGGCCCGCTCGCTCGGCGCCCCCTACGCTCCGTGGTTGGTGTTGCTGGTCATCGGGCTGCTGTGCGGGTTCGCCCTCGCGGTGCTGTATCGGCGCGGACTGCTCACCGCACCCGCCGAGGACACCCGAGCAGCGCAGAGCGAACCGGATGGCGACCCCCCGACCACCCAACTGTGGGCGGTCGGCCAGCACGACGACAGCCCGACCCGCCCGCTACCGGCCATCCGTGCTGCCCAGCAGCAGCCGGATCCCACGCCGGTGGAGACGACGCGGCCGCTGGCCGACCTGCCTGGGGCCGCCCGACGATGGTGACCCCCGCACGAGCGGACAAGCCCAGCCGTCCGCGACGACCACCGAGCGGCGCGTCCGTCATGGGGCGGTGAACGGCGTCGGACACGCCGCCGTGGCGTTGCGGCGGCTGGGTGTTCGGCTGCTCGCGGTCGGTGTTGTCGTGGGGGTCCTCGCCGCGGGGCTGGTGTTGGTCCGGATCGCGATGGGGCACTTCCTCACCCCGGTAGCGATCAGGCCGGGGTGCCTGCCCCCTGCCGCGGCCGTGCCCATCTCCGCGACCGGCCCCAGCGGACTCGGCGCCGAGCAACTGGCCAACGCCGCAACCATCGTCGCGGTGGGCCGGGACCGCGCGGTCCCGGAGCGGGCTGTGTGGATCGCCGTGGCCACCGCGATGCAGGAGTCCGGCCTGCGCAACCTCGACTACGGCGACCGTGACTCGCTCGGGCTGTTCCAGCAACGCCCGTCGATGGGCTGGGGCTCGGCCGAGCAGGTCACCGATCCCCGGTACTCGGCCGCGATCTTCTACGACCGCCTGCTGCAGATCCCCGGATGGGCCGACATGGAGCTGTGGGAGGCCGCCCAGGCGGTCCAACGCTCGGCGTTCCCGACCGCCTACGCCAAATGGGAGGACACCGCCGCGAACGTGCTCACCGAGGTCGGTGACGGGGCGGCGCGAACCACCGGGGCACGCACGATCGCGGACGGCGGCAGCTGCGCCGACCCCTCGAGTGCGGTGATCGGCGACGACCCGCGGCCGCGCCCAGCCGGCTGCACCGAGGACGACCCCACCACCCGGGGCTGTGTGACCCCCACGACGCGGTTCGCACTGGAGCAGGTGCGGACCGCCTTCGGCGCGCTCAGCGAGACCACGTATCTGACCTCGACACGCTGCTTCGCCGACCGCCCGGCGAACCCGACCAGCGATCACCCCCTCGGGAAGGGGTGCGACCTGTTCCCCGGACCCGCCGGCAGCTTCGCCTCCGGCCGCGACGTCGACGACGGCTGGGTGATCGCCGAGTGGTTCCGGCGCAACGCCGTCGCCCTCGACGTCTCCTACGTCATCTGGCAGGGTCAGATCTGGCTACGGCCCCAGGCAGGTTCCGGTCGGTGGAGCGACTACACCGGGGGCGGGGTGTACGACCCCGCCGACCCGGTGGGCGGGCACTACGATCACATTCACGTGTCGTTCCGCCGCTAGCCGACCCACTGCTCAGGCGATGCGCGCCAGCGTGGCGCCGCCGTCGGTCGACCGGTGGATGCCGTCGTTGGTCACGATCGTCAACCGGCCCCCGGGCTCGGCGGTGATGGCCTGCGGCGGGCTCTCGGTACCGGCACGCCGCTGCCAGGTCGCGCCCCGGTCGGTGCTGGCGTGCACCGTTCCGTCCGGCCCGATCCCGTACACCGCGCCGTCGCCCGCCCACGACACGAAAGCCAACAGCGGGCTACCGGTGACGCTGCGGAAGGTGGAGCCACCGTCCTGGCTGGCGGCCACCCCGTTCTCGGTCGTGGCCAGTACCCGGGTCCCGTCGGAGGGGTCCACGGCGATGTCGAGGGCATCCAGCGCGGCGCGCTCCTGCCAGGTGCGACCGCCGTCGCTGCTGACCATCAGCAGGCCGCGGGTGGCGTCGAGCCCGACAACCGAGGTGCCGGCGGCGTCGAGAGAGTGGAAGTCGACCTGGCCCTGCAGGCTCACGGGCTCCCACGTCGTGCCCGCATCAGTGCTGCGGACGAGCCCGACCGGGTTCGGGGTGCCGGCGTCGTCGGGGGCGGGGTGTCCGCTGGCGAGGAAGGTGCGGGGCCCGGCGACGGTGAACCCCATCAGGTCCGGCCCTGCGGTCTCCGGTGGGTCCTGGCGAGGAACCAGTGTCCCGTCGGGGGCGAGGGCGAACAGCCCGTAGTGGCCGGCAACGACCACGCTGCCGCCCGCAGGGTCGACGCCCACTCCGTGTACGTGTCCGACCGGGGCGAAAAGATCTGCGGTGGTGGTGTTGGCGGCGGTGTCCGAGGTGTCGGACGCACTCCCTGCGCCACAGCCGGCCAGCACGAGGACGGTGCCGGCGGCAAGGAAGGCGTGGGCCCGGCGCGGTCGGACTCTGCGCTGGGGGAGACCTGTGCGGTGTGCGGGCGATCTGTTGACCATGGGACGGAGGATTACCTTTCTGCGGGGCGCGGGGATCCGACGATGCGTCCGCGACGTCGGGCTGCGGGGAGCCAAGCGACGGCGACGGCGGCGGCCGCAAGGATGATGTAGGGGCCGTCGCCGAGACGGGTGTACGGGGTGAGGCCGGTGCGCAACGTGACGGGCTCGCGCAGCAGCGCCGGATCACCGAGGGGCGACAGTGCGCGGACTGTCCCGTCGGGGTCGACAACGGCCGAGTAGCCAGTGGGTGCGGCTTGGATGACGCTGCGTGCGCTTTCCAGCGCGCGCAGGCGTGCCGCGGCGACTTCGATCGAGGGGACGTCGTCGGTGACATACGACGAGGCATTGGTCGGGACCAGGACGAGTTCGCCACCGGCACGGACCGCTTCCCGCACCCGGTCGGCGAACAGCACCTCGTAGGAGATGACGACTCCGAGCCTGCGGCCGGCGACGTCGAGAGCCGCCGTGCCGTCGCCCACGATGGCGTCGCGGGGGACCAACGCCGTCAGATCGGTGACCTTCTCCAGCAAGGCCCGACCGGGGATGTACTCGCCGAACGGCACACGATGTTCCTTCTCGTAGCGCCCGGTCTGCTGGCCGCGGGCGTCCCACAGCAGCGCGGCATTGCGGAACCCGCTGCCCTGCGTCTCGGTCACACCGGCGATGACCGGGGCGGCGAGCCGCCGAGCCAGTTCGGCGACGGCTCGGTCGTTCGGTCCGCCGATCACCGGCCCGCGGGAGGTGATCACGTTCTCCGGGAACAACACGAGGTCGGGAGATGCGGTGATGTCGCGGGCAACAGCCAGGTGCCGGTCGGTGGTGTCCTGCGGATCGGTGAAGACCGCCCGCAGCCCCCGCGGGCCCCCGCCCTGCACGATCGCGGTGTCCAGCCGGCCTGTGGCGGTGGTCGTGGCGGCGGCGACGGCGGCCCCGACCGGTGGGATGGCGACACTTCCGGCGAGGGTCGCGGCGAGAACGACGACCCGCTGTCGACCGGTGGCCGTGATTGTGGCCGCGAGCCCGGCCCCTGCAGCGGCGGCGAGCCCGGTGACCAGTAGTGACCCACCCACGGGGGCCGCATCGGCAAAGGGGCCGTCGAGCTGGCTGAGCACCAGCGCGGGGAGCGGGAATCCGCTGAAGGGGAACGCAGTCTGAGCGGCGTCGAGCAACATCAGCAACGCCGGCACCGCCCACCACCCGTGCCATGGGCGTCCCGGCGTCGATCCCGGCACGGCGCAGGCCACCGCGACGAGCAACGCCGTCTCGACAACCGTGACGGCCAGATAGCCGGCCACGGCGAAGTCGGACAACCAGTACAGCGACGAACTGAACCACACCAGACCGGTCGCCGCGCCGATGCCGGCGCGCTGGCGAAGCGTGCGACCTCGAAGCGCCAGAACCCACATCGCGACACCGAGTGGTACCAGTGGCCACCAGCCTCGAGGTGGAGCTGCTGCCGCGAAGGCGGCGCCTGCCGCGACCGCCAAGACGAAGCTTGCCCGGAGACCGAGCCGGCCCCGCCCGCGCCGTGACGTCGTTTCTGTGCCTGATGCCCTCTCGTGTCCTGACGCCGGAGAGTGCGGCGCACGCTGTCGTGGAAACCGGTCTCGGTTCGTCACGAGCCGGCTGCCAGGAGTGGGTGGCCTGCGTCCTGCCAGGCTTGCATCCCGCCGGCCAGGTCGGTGAGATTGCGGTAGCCGAGCTTGGCCAGTGTCGTCGCAGCGGCCGCGCTCATCGTTCCGGTCCGGCAGTACACGGCCAGCGCAGCGGCTCGATCTGCCGGCAGCTCCGCGACCCGCTCGCCGATCTGGTCGAACGGGATCGAGGCGTCGGTGCCGGCGATGGAGCCGTCGTCGGGCGTGTGCACGTTGACGACCACGACGCCGTCTCTGTCCACCAGTTCGGCGAACTGCGCGGCATCGACGAGCCGCACCGGGGACGCCGCAGCGCCGGTGGAGACGGTGGCAGCGCTCGGTGCTGCGGCCTCACGGGCTGTCGGGGTGCTGGCGCAGGCGGCAAGCAGGACAAGCGCGGCGAGAGCGATCGTTGCGGGACGCACGAGGCCGAGGCCGGGTCGACAGGTCATCGCGGTGCTGGCTCCAGTGGGCGCGGCGGCTCGGTCGAGGGAAACGAGACCCTCTTGTGGTCCTATGTATCGTAGGAGATGCCGTGATGGCGATGCCGCGCACTGCACCCCCCTCCGCGGTAGCGCACATCGGCACCGCCCGGTGCGGCGGGCGGACCGGTGGGCATCGGCCCACTGGTCCGTTCCCGCTGGCCCGCGCTGTCTCACCGGTTGCGGACGTGGTCGCACGGCGAACCGTGCCGTACGAGGCACCAGTGGCACCCGCTGCGCTGCTGGCGCGGTTCGACGCGCTCGCGGCGTCGTTGCCACCGGGGGAGACGAGGCAACCCGGCTTGTTCACTGGTACGTCGCGTTGGAGCAGGTGGCGGCGCTTGCGATCTCACTCGGCAGCCAGACGTGCAGGTGGAAGGGGGCCAGGGTCTGATCGTCCACCCCTCGACGGCGTCGAGATCGACGAGCTGACCGTCGCCGTCGAGCATCGAAGTTCTGTCCGTCGATCGTGAAGGCCATCCCCATCGGGCCAGAACCCGTTGTTCCCATTCTCTGGTGCCCAACACACGACAACGCCTGCCTGCTCCGGGACCACCCTTCGATGAGGCAGGACAGCGGGCGGCGTCTCTCTCAACGAAGCGGCCCCACACCTGGGCTCGATGCTCTTCCAGTCACGGCGAGGGTCTCGTCGCGGACGGGGTCGATACCGATGATCCGGTGGCCGGCCGTCCGACCTCGCTTGCCCACGCGACACACGATGACCCAGTCAGTCGCGATCACCCCTCGACGTGCCCCGGCGCGAAGGCCCGGAGCACAGTCGTCACAATCAGCTCAGCAGCATCGGAAGGGTGGATGTTCGCCCTTCCGACCTCGTCGGCAGCACCGTGGATGAGCCGATGCAGAACCGCGACCATCCAGGAGATGGGGAGGTCATCGCTGAACACACCGTCAGCTTGTCCTCGTTCGAGCACGCGTACAGGACGCTCGGCCAACCTCTCATGGAGCTGGTGGATCCGCTCTGAGGCCAGTTCCTTCTCTGCGGCGGCGACAAGACTGAGGGAGCGACCGGTGTGCTCCCAACTGGCGCGGATGTAGCGCGCCAGTGCTTCCCGCGGTGGACCTTGCAGATCGACCGACTTCAGGGCGACATCCACCTGCTCGAGTACGTGCACGACAGCGGCATCGACGAGTTCCGCCCGCGAAGGGAAGTGCCCGTAGACGGTCACCCGGCCGACCCCGGCCTCCTTCGCGACGTCGGCCACGCTCGCCTCCGGGCGTCGCCCTAGGCAGTCCGCCGCTGCCTCGACGATCGCATCGATGTTGCGGCGAGCGTCCGCTCGCCGGGGTCCACCCGAGGCCATCTGCTCTGAGCCAGCTCCCATGAGCTCGAACATACCTGTTTGACTTAGAACGGCAATTAGGTAACTCTGACAGCACTGTACGAGTTAAGGAGTTGCCATGCCCGACTCGACCGGCACGCCGCCGGATTCCAGAGTGGTCGCACACACCGGACGCTGGCGGACGCTGGCGTTGCTCGGCGTTGCTCAGTTCATGCTGATCGTCGATGTCACCGTCGTGGCGATCGCGCTACCCCACATGGGTGCCGACCTGGGCCTGTCCCGCGACGCGCTGACATGGGTGACGAGCGCCTACACGCTTACGTTCGGCGGTCTGATGGTGCTCGGAGGACGCGTTGCGGACCTCATCGGACCACGCCGGCTCGTCCTCGCCGGTCTTGCGGTGTTCACGATCGCGTCGCTGACCGCCGGTATCGCCGATGGGTCGGCGATGTTGATTGTCAGTCGGATCGCGCAGGGCGTCGGCGCAGCCATGCTTTCGCCGGCGGCGCTGTCGTCGGTCGTGCGACTGTTCGACGGCGAGGAGCGGAACAAGGCCCTCGGTATCTGGTCTGCCATGGGCGGCGCCGGCGGCGCGGTCGGAGTGCTGCTCGGCGGAGTCCTGACCGGCGGGCCGGGATGGCCGTGGATCTTCTTTGTGAACATCCCCGTCGGCGCGGTGATCCTCGTCCTTCTGATCCGCATGCTCCCGGCGTTGCCCGGGGTCCCGGTGCAGGAGCGCCAGGGAGTCGACGTTCTGGGTGCCGTGCTGATCACCGGTGGGACCGGCCTGGTCATCTACGCTCTGATCGGGGCCGGTGATCGGGGCTGGCTCGCCCCCGTCACGGTCGGCCTCGTCGTCGCGGGCGCAGCACTGTATGCGGCCTTCGTCGTCTGGCAACGACGGGTTCGATCCCCGCTCATGGATGTCGAGCTGATGACCCGCCGCTCGGTGGGGTCGGGGACCTTCGTGATCCTGATGGCCACGGCCCTCATGGTCGCCATCTTCTTCCTCGGCTCCTTCTACCTGCAGGACGCGATGGGCCACAGCGCGCTCACGACCGGCCTCCTGTTCCTGCCGGTCGCCGGTGCGACGATGCTCGGCGCCAACCTCGCAGGATGGGTCATGGCGCGCGTCGGCGGCCGGGCACTGGCGCTCGGCGGGTTACTTCTCGCCGCACTCGGGCTGGCCGTCCCCGCGCTGTGGGCGGGGACGCTCAGCATGGTGCTCGGGCTGAGCGCAGCCGCTGCGGGGATCGGCTCGCTGTTCCTCGTCGCCTCGGCGACGGCACTGGGGCAGGTCGAGCCGGAGAAGTCGGGCGTCGCGTCCGGCATCGTCAGCACCTTTCACGAGTTCGGAGCGTCTATCGGCACCGCCGTGGTCTCGAGCATCGCGGCAGCAAGTCTCATGACCGGCTCGGGCGAGGGGTTCGGCAGAGCCTTCGGCGTAGCGGCCGTGATCGCACTGGGCGCCGGCGTCGTCGCGACATGCTGGATCCCGGCACGCGTTCGCACGAGCAGGACGACCGATTGAGGCGGCCGGATCAACCCTGGTGCCGCGACGGCACCGCGGGCTCCGTGGCTGGCTCGCCCCGGCCGGAATCAGGATGATGCTGAGGTTCCGCCGCTTCCCCGGGAACCTGGGGGAAGCTCAGTCGATCCACCGGCTCGTTCTCGCGGTGCGCCGGAGAGCGGGTCTTGGTCGCGACCGGGAGCAGCAGCGTCATCGTCGACGGGACGGTACCGACGGTGAGTCGTCCGCCTTCGCTTTCGGCGAGTCGACGGGCCAGCGGCAAGCCCATACCGTTCCCGACGTGTCCGTCCGTGAGAGCGGCCGTCGGGACACCGGACCCTTCGTCGCTGATCTCGACCGCGATCGCGCTCTCTCCCAGCTCGTGGACGGAGACCGACACCGCCCCTGCACCGTGGAAGTAGGCGTTGTCGAGAAGAACACCGACGATCTGGCGGACGGCGGCCGACGACGCGTCCGGCCGCGGAAGAGAATCCGGCAGCCGGATCGAGAACCTTCGGCTCTCCCGGGCGAGGCGAGAACGCCACTCCTCGTCGAACTCGGCGAGCAGCGCGGAGAGATCGGCCGGTGCTGAGGTCGTCTGACGTTCGCGTGCCAGTACCAGGAGCTCGTCGATCGTGCGCTCGAGCCGGTCGATCGAACCCAGACCGTCCGCGATCTCTGCGATCGTCATGCGCTCGGGCCGGTCGAGTGCGGACTCCAATCGGAGCCGCAGGCCTGCCAGGGGCGTGCGTAGTTGATGAGAGGCTTCCGCTGAGAACGCTCTCTCGCGCGCGACGAGGTCGTCGAGCCGCCGCGCGGTTCGGCTGAGGGCGGCGCTCGCCCGGTCGGTCTCCGCGATACCGGTCGAATCCGGGGTGATACCGAAATCCCCGTCTCCCAGCCGGTCCGCGTCGTCGACCAGGCGCTCGAGCGGACGGGACAGACGGATCGCCAGCCGTCGCGCGAGTAGCCACGCTGACACCAGCACGACAGCGGCGAGGCCCGCCATTCCCAGCCAGATGGGGACCAGGGCGCCGTAGACTTGAGACGGCGGTGTGGACGTACGAACCACGCCGATGATGTCGCCCGTGTCGCTGACCGGGACCGCGACGGTCAGGTCCTCGACCGGCGGTGGACCGGTGCGGCTGCCGAGGACGTACTCGACCGGCGGGTCGCCGTGCGCGGGGCCGTCTCCGAGCAGCCGCGTCCCCTCGTCGTCGTAGAGGGCGATCGCGGCTTCGCCGGGGCCGTCCGGCAGGCGTCTCGGCACGAGATCGTCGGTCATGTCCTCCTGCACCGTGCGAGCGGCGAACCCCGCGAGACGCTGCAGTGAGGAGCGTTCCTCCGCCACCGAAAACTCGGCCAGTCCGATGACAAGCGGTATCCCGAACAGCGCCACCGCGAAGGCCGCAGCGGTGACAGCGAGTGCCACGATCCGCGACCTCATCGATCGGACCCTCCGCTGTCGGGCAGCGGCATCGCCAGGCGATTGCCGTGCCCGCGCGGTCCTGTGATGGCGGAGCCCGATAGGGCGGGAAGGCGCGAAGCCTGCGCAGGATCCCGACCTGACTGTTGAATTACTCGGCTAGTGTGCACTGGTCAGCCATCGCAGCGAGCACCTCCCGCGGTCCCGTGTAGGGATCACGGCCGTGGGCAGTGCGGATGTTGTCGACGACCAGGAGGTCACCGCTCTGCCAGGGCTCGCGGACGGCGTTGGCGGAGTATGCCTGCATGATGTGGGATATGAGGTCCCAGCCGATGGGGGTGCCGTCCCCGAAGCAGGTGGTGGCCGGTAGCCCGTCGGGCCCGAGCAGGTCGCGCAACTCGTGGGCTGTTTCGGGGCCGAAGACCCACTCGCTGTAGTAGGCGATCTCGTTGAACCAGCAGCGCACTCCCGTGATCGGGTGCCGGACGACGGCCGGGCGGCGTTGCCGGGTGCGGAGCTGTCCGCCGCGGCGCCACTCGAAGTCGATGGAGTGTGCTCGGCAGTAGTCCTCGACGCCGTGTCGGTCACCGATGCCGAAGGCCTGAGACCAGGACGGACCGACGTCGCCGTTGTAGGTGCGCACCAGCATCCATCCCTCACGCTCACAACGCTTCACCAGACTCGCGGGCAAGGCTGCGAGCACGGTGGAGGAGTCGACGAGGACTGTGGCCCCGCCGAGGACGGGCGGGGACAGGCAGACGAACATCATCGAAGCGGGGAACCAGTCGCGGTACGACAGCTCGTGGTGCGGGCACATCGGGATCCCGTGTGGCCATCGCGTCGTCGAGTAGACGCGGTCGGTGTAGGGCACCCGCGGTGCGAAGGCCTCACGCTCGGCCATCAGGTCGTCGGCGAGCATCCGTACCACGTCGCCGGCCAGGATCGGGTCATACAGGCCCAGACCGCGGACCAGCACTGCGCCGTGGTCGACCACGGCCGCACGGAGCGCTCGCCTCGTTTCGAATGCCCACTGCAACGGGTCGTCCGGGTCGACCTGCAGGAGAGCAGGCGTGCCGGGGCGGCATTCGACCTGGAGCTCCACGTTCTGGGGAGGCCGGGACGAGAAGGACATGTCGACTCCCCATGGTGCGCGGTCGGCGCTCATGCCGACGTCGGAATGGATCTGGTGGGCAGCTCGCGGGCCGGGTTGGCGCCCCAGGTCTCGCCCGCGGGGACTTCCTCGCCCTTCATGAGGAACGAATCGGCCTCGATCACGGCGTCATCGCCGATGGTGATGCCGTAGTGCACGAAGGCGCCGATCCCGAGCGTGACCCGCGACCCGATGACGGTGTAGTCGGACTTGAACGCACCGTCTTCCTGCGAGTGGTTCTGGACGATGCTGCGCTCATTGAGCGTGCAGTCGTCACCGAACCTGATGAATGGTCGCTCGACGAACGCGGCGCCGTCGTCGAACAGGCGCGCGCCGACCCGCATGCCGAGCATGCGCAACAGCAGCCCCTTGAACGGGGTGCCGTTGAACAACAGCAGGTAGCTCGGAGCGGGTACCTTCCAGAACCGTTCGTGCCCCCAGAAGATCGGCTCGTAGATCGAGCACCCCTTCGGCGCCCGCAGGAGCAGTCGCCGCACCGACCGGTCGACCGCGGTGAACCACCCGACGGTGAGCACGGTGATCAGCACCTGCGCGACCAGGATTTCGGCAGCGCCGAGCGTGACCTCCCAGATCGCGATCCCGGGGACCAGCAGTGCGATCCCGAAGAAGTAGAGCCAGCGCACGATCAGGTGCAGCGCGATCGTGACGGCGTTGTGCCGATTCTTGCCACGGAGCGCGCGCCGCAGTCCCTGCTCGCCGAGCTCGAGTTGTGCGTCCCGGGCGACCGTGCGCGGAATCTCGAAGCTCGGAGAACCGAGCAGGCCGACGTCCTCTCGGACCGGGCCGTCGACGGGGATCATGACCTTGGTGCCGAGCAGGCAGTTGTTCCCGACCCTGCCCTGCGACGGGTAGACGATCCGGTTGCCGAAGAAGCTGTTCGTACCGATCGTGGTCTGCGACAGGCGGAAGGACGTGTGCGAGTACTCCGCGTTGACGATCGAGAGGTCGTCGGCGACGACGGTGCCGGTGCCGATCCTGGTCAGATAGGGCGACTCGTGCTTGATCAGCATCCCGAAGTTGTTGCCGGTCTGCACCAGTGGCCGGAGCTTGTAGCCCACGGCCCGGAGGTAGTGCGGGATCGCGGAGCTGTCCCCGAGCAGCATCGTGAACGTGACGCTGTTGGTCAGCAACGCAACGGTCTGGTGCAGGAAGTAGTGCACTCCGTAGAGCGGGTAGACACGGTCCGGCCGCACCGCGCGAGCCAGCAGGCGTGGAACGGTGATCATCACCAGGAACGCCACGAGCAGGACGCCGAAGAACAGCACGAAGCTCAGAGCGAGGATCTCGAGGTAGAAGTACCAGTGGACGAACGCCTCCGGCCCGGGGAACAGCAGCGCCGTCAGCTGCGGAACCTCGCGCAGCAGTAGCGCGATGCCGCCGAGGGCGAGCGGGAGGGCCAGGCCCAGGATGATGGTCAACTGCACCAGCGAATAGACGATCTTGCGGGTCAGCCCGGACCTGGCGGGCGGGACGGTGCAGTAGTTCACGCCGGCCGGGCGGGCCGGTGATCCGTGCCAACGCTCGCCGGCGGGGACCAGCTGACCGCTCAGCAATGCGGAGGTGTGTCCGAGCTGGCCGCCGTCGTCGATGCGTGAGCCGAGCTCGAGGACCGTGGCTTCGCCGACGAACGCATCGGCGCCCAGGGTGACCGACCCGATCTCGATCAGACCATCGCGGGCGCGGTAGCCAGAGAACATCGCGTCCTTGCGGATCACCGTGCGGTCACCGATGGACAGCAGGTCGGTGCACACCGGCATGGATTGGGCGAACAGTGCCACGTCGCGGCCGATCCGGGCGCCGAGCGAGCGGAGATACAGCGCGTAGAGCGGTGAGCCGCGGAACAGAACCAGCGGGTTCATGCGCACCAGCGTCTTGACGATCCAGAATCGGACGTAGCCTAGGCTCCAGATTCGGATCGAGCGGGGCTTCCACCGACCGATCAGTACCCACTTGACCACGATCGGGAACAGGCACAGGAACGCGAAGCTCGCTGCGCCGACGACGACCGCCCGCGTGTAGAGATCGAGCAGGGTCGGCGACACGACAAACCACTCGTAACCCAGGAACAACACCAACGCCATGAGATAGGACCAGCCCACGGCGAACGCGACCTGGAGCGCGCCGCACAGGACATATCCCGCGGTGCCGACCCGGCGGACCGAGGCCCACCGGTCGAGCACGACGGCCGGCTCCTCCGGCGGAGTCGACGCGGTGAGATCACCTCGTGCGGCCGGGGCGAGCGAGGCGGCCAGGCCGACGAGCGTCGGAGTGGCGTAGACGTTCTCCATCGACAGCGTCGGCAGCCGGGGGTCCTTGCGGACGCGGGCGCAGAACTTCGCCATCATCAGGGAGTCGGCGCCCAGGTCGTCGAAGAAGTTCGCCTCGTCCGGCACCTCCCGTTCCACCACCGCGGCGAGGACCTCGCCGAGCTGCACCGCCAGTTCCTGCGCCGCTTGTGCGGTCCCGTCGGCGGCGGGGGCCACGGCCGCCGCCAGGTCGGTCAGGGTCGGATGGCTGTAGACGTCCTGTATCGACAGCGTCGGCAACTCGGGGTCCTTGCGGACGCGGGCGCAGAACTTGGCCATGTCCAACGAGTCCGCGCCGAGCTCGAAGAAGTTCGCCTGCGGAGGAACCTCGTCACGGTCGAGTACCTCCGCCAGGATCTCGGCCAACTGTTCCTCCACCACGACCGGCGACGGCGGCGCCGGTGCCTCAGCCGGTGCGAGAGCGGTGGCCGGTAGTGCGAGAGCGGTGGCGAGGCGTCGCAGTGTCGGGTGCTCGTAGATGTACTGGATCGACACCGACGGTAGGTCCGGGTGTGTGCGTACCCGGGCGCAGAACTTTGTCATCAGCAACGAGTCGGCCCCCAGGTCGTCGAAGAAGTTCGCGTCGACGGGGACCCGTTCGCGGTCCAGCACCCCGGCAAGCACCTCGCCCAGAAGCGCCTCAGCGCCGGTGGGGGCGGTGGGGGCGGTGCCGGCACCCGGTGCGGGGACGGGGGGCATCGGTGCGGCGTGTTCTACCGCCATTGACTGCGTCGTGGGTGCCTCCGGGGCGAGGGCCTCCAGGTTCGGGGGTGCCGGCTCGAAGCGACGGCCACGTGCGGATGGCCCTTCCTCGAGTCGGGCTCGGTACTCGATACGACCGTCGGCGGTGATGCGGCCCAGGTCGCCGGTGCGAAAGATCCGCTGCGACGGATTGCCGGGCACATCCAGCGAGTCGGCAACGAACGCTGCCTGTGCCAGGTCGTCACGGTTGACGTAGCCGCGGGCCAGCCCGACCCCGGCGATCCCGATCTCACCGATCGCACCGCGCGGTAGCGCCGAGCGCGGATCCTCGACGTCCAGCACGACAACGCTGTAGGTCGGCAACGGAACGCCGAGCGAAGGGGGCCGGCCCGGCTCCAGCTCGGTCCAGGTGGTGGTCACGGTTGCTTCGGGCGGACCGTAGGTGCCGATCAGCCGACGTCCGGGACGGCGCCAGCGCCTGATCACCTCCGGTGGGCACGACGCGCTCGACAGCACCAGCCGCAGAGCGAGCAGACGCTCGTCGAGTGCAGCCAGTGTCGCGGCGTCGCTGCGCAGCACCGTCACACATCGCTCACCGAGGAAGCGCCACAACGGCTCTCCCTGCAGGTTCGACCCGGCCGGCGGAGCGACCACCGTGGCTCCGGCGACCCACGGCACCCAGGTTTCCTCCACCACCAGGTCCGACGCCGGTGACTGCCCCTGGAACACCCGGTCACCGGGCACGATGCCATACACCTCGGCTGCCACACGCACGAAGTTGCATACGCTGCTGTGGTCGATCGCCACTCCGTGCGGACGTCCGTCGGTGTCGAAGCTGTAGACGATGTAGGCGACCGGCCCGCCCGGCACGCCGCGTTCAACGTCGAGCAAGCGTCGTGAACTCTGTTCGGCGATGAAGCGCCCGGCGAGGTCGAGCTCGACCACGGTCGTCGCCGTCCGCGCATCGAGTTCAGGGATCCCGGCCGCGACTGTCGAGGTCGTGAGCACCAACTGCGCGCCTGCATCAGCGATGATGGCGACCACGTGGTCGCCATCGAGTCGCACGTCCAGTGGAACGTAGGCGGCACCGACCTTGGCCACGGCGAGCATCGCGACACAGAAATCAGCTGAGCCGCCGAGTAGCAGCGCGACTCTGTCCCCCCGGCCGATGTGGTGCAGTCGCAGGTAGCGGGCCAAGCGGTTTGCCTCGTCGTCCAGCTCCAGATACGAGAGGACACCCTCCGGGGCATCCACGGCCGAGCGGTCGGCGCAACCGAATCGGACCAACCACTCGCACTGCGCCTCAAACAGAGCCTCAAGTCGCTCGGTCGGGTGCGCACGCCTGCCCTGTGGCTCGTCCTGGTCGATCAGGATCCGTCCGGGTTCAGGGCTGCCCGCTTCCAGCCCGGTGGATCCCGACGTGCCGGGACCGCTGCGCAAGCCCGTCCGAACATCATCGTCGGGTGTCCGAATGAGTTGGTCCCAGCGGGTCATTGCGTTTCTCCGGTGCTGTCCCGCGGCACCGCGCCATCAGATTGAGCGACCGGACGTCGGATGCACGGCCCGATCCGTACGCTTTGCACGCCGCTGGGCATTCCGATCCTCGTGTCCGATTCCACTACGATTCTCGGGCGGCCGGTGATCGGATCGATGGCTCTCACTCGCTGCCGCAAGATCCCTCCGCTCGGACCGGCGAGCCTGGAAGAGCCGAAACGATCTATGACCGGAGCAGCGCAACCGCTACCTCCAACCACCTGCGCCGGGTCCGCCGTGCCGATTCCCCGCGCCTCGATGAACGAGCACACTGCGTTAACACCGCTCGCGCGTCCTCGCGAGTCGCATCGATGACGGCCCGGCCGGCCACTAAGGCGCGTGCGGTACCCCGCAAGGGTCGCCAGCGGCTGGGTGATCTCCGGTTGTCTCCCTGTGCGCACGACGAGAACTCCCCCAACAGGCCGGTGGCGTTTCCGTGCAGCTTCACGAAAAGTGGCGCCGGACTTGCTCGCGCTTCCCGCTGCATCGCGAAGGTCACCATTCTACTGTTGGCCGAGCAAGAGGAAGGTAAAATGATCGCCTGGAAAAGCAAGAGGAGGGTTAACGAAAGGCGATCACATTCGGCCAATTGGTCCTGTCTCGTCCAGGCGTGCCCGGCAGACTGCTCGGCGGAGGCGGCAGATGGCTGTCCGACGTGCCGTCCGACGGACACGCCGCTGCGGCCTCGTCGCCACCCGAGGCCCCGCCTCTTCCGATCGCCGACCCGCGTCGTGGGGTGGGGCTGACTGTCGTGTTGCCGACACACCGCCATAGTGCGAGCTGCGTCGACCGGCTTGGTCCCGGGAGCCGCATCCTGGGCAGGTGCGATGCGCGCGAGGTGGTGCAGCCACTCGGCTGCACCACCTCGTCGTGATGGACCCGATTAGTCCGCGTGTCCTCGGAAGCGGCGCAGTCGCAGGCTGTTGCCGACGACGAAGACGGAGCCGGACGCCATGGCCGCGCCGGCGATCATCGGGTTGAGCAGGCCGACCGCGGCCAGCGGGATGGCGGCCGTGTTGTAGGCGAAGGCCCAGAACAGGTTGGTCTTGATCGTGGTCAGGGTCCTGCGGGAGAGCCGGACCGCGTCGGCGGTGGCGCGGAGGTCGCCGCGGGCCAGGTGTCCGAGGGATACCGCTGCCTCCGGCGAGCCGTCCGCCTACCGTGGACCAGGCCGACCTCCGGCCCTCACGCAAACATTCCGACGCTTCTCAACCACGCTGTCCAGCATCAGGACTGCTGGGTGCAGAGTTCGAAATAGCCGCAAGTGCCTGACCGGCTTCGGTGCCGGCGAACAGCCCACCTGGTCCCCTGTGTCGACGTCGAGGAATGGGGCGCGTGGATCGGTAGGTCGAGTCGGCGTCGCTGGGAGGTCGAGTCGGCGTCGTTGGGCGCGAGCGTCTGCGGCCCTCGGCAGACCTGGGTCGTCGCAGACCCGGGTCCCGATCCCCGGCGTGTTGACCGATGAGCTAGCTTCTACGGAGCGTAGGAGTTCGGACTGCGGAGGGGAAGGAGGCCGGGGTGGCGGCGTACCGCAGGTTTTCCCACCAGCGCGGTGTTGTGAGCGCGCACAGGCGCCAGGTGCGCCCCGCTCTTGCAGCGATTGCGGTCATGGTGGTTCTGCTGTCGACCGGTTGTGGAGTTGGCCGGGACGCGGCCGGGTCGGGGCCGGGACAGGAGTTTCAGTTCGTGGCACCCGGCGGACAGACGCGGATCGCCTACGACCCGCCAGAGAGCCGTCAGCGGATCACCGACCTACGCGGCGAGAGCCTGATGAACCCGGGGACCGAAGTCGGTATCGGGGACTTCCCCGGCAAGGTCCGCGTGATCAATATTTGGGGTTCGTGGTGTGGCCCGTGCCGGGTGGAGGCGCCCGAGCTGCAGGCGGTGCAGGACGCCACGCGTGGCGATGCCGTTGTGCTCGGCATCGATGTTCGCGACGACCGGCAGGCTGCGCTGGACTTCAAAACCGACCGTGGGCTGACCTACGACTCGATCTATGACTTCTCGGGCCGCAGCCTGGCACGGCTCGACGGGTATCCGCGCAACGTGGTGCCCTCGACGATCGTGCTGGACCGCGAGGCTCGGGTGGCGGCGGTGTTCCTGACCCCGGTGTCGAGCTCGGACTTGCTGCCGCTGATCGCCAAGCTGACCGACGAAGCGGGGACAGGCCGTGAACGCTGAATCTCGACCGCTCCCGCGCACTTGTGGAGCGCGTGACTGATGGGTGCGACCACAACTCTCGCGATGTCGGGGCCGTTGGTACTCGCGGTCCTGGTCTCGGTGGCGGCGGGGCTGGTGAGCTTCGCGTCGCCGTGCGTCGTGCCGCTGGTTCCCGGCTATCTCGCCTATCTGGCCGGGTTGGTGGGCGCGCAATCACCGCCGGTGACCTCGGCCGAGGCTCGTGCCCGCGCAGCCGCCCGGCGCACAGGTACCGACGCCGATACCGTACTGGCGCTCGCCGACCCGGGCGCTCCCCGCGCCGCTGCCGGCGACCCGCCCTGGCCGGCGGCGGAGGACACGGCGGGCTCGCCTAGAACACGACCGGTCGACGGCCGCTGGCGTGTTGTCGGCGCGGTCGCACTGTTCATCGCGGGCTTCACCACCGTGTTCACCATCGTCATGGTCGGTGTGGTCTGGCTGTCCGATGTACTGATCGACAACGAGGCCGTGCTGCAGCGCATCGGCGGTGTCGTGATGATCGTGATGGGGCTGGCGTTCGCCGGGCTGATCCCGGCACTGCAGCGCGAGTACCGCGCGCACTGGGCGCCACGGGCCGGGCTGGCCGGTGCGCCGCTGCTCGGTGCGGTGTTCGGACTCGGCTGGGTGCCCTGCATCGGCCCGACCCTGGCCGGGGTCGTTGCCGTCGCCGCCGGGACCGGGGGCGGCTCGTTGCGCGGGATCGTCCTGATCCTCGCCTACTGTGCCGGGCTGGGGATCCCGTTCGTGCTCATCGCGCTCGGTGCCACCCGCGCCGTTGGCGCGCTGGGTTGGCTGCGCCGGCACACCCGAGCGGTCCAGGTCGCCGGGGGTGTGCTGCTGGTCACGGTCGGTGTGCTGCTGGTGTCCGGGTTGTGGGCACAGTGGCTGGTGAAGCTGCAGGTCTCGATCGCCGGGTTCACCCCGCCCATCTAGAGATGAGCTCACCACCTACCGCGCCCCCGACGCCGCCGCAGACCAGCTCCGGCGGCGAGCCCCCGTCGCGCCCCGGGCCCTTCCGGGCCGGGGCGGCCCTGCTGCGCAACACCTGGCGCGGCCTGACGAGCATGCGCACCGCGCTGGTGCTGCTGTTCCTGCTCGCCGTCGCCGCGCTGCCGGGCGCTCTGTTCCCGCAGCGCTCACTCAACGCGTTCCTCGTCGACGACTTCTACGCCGACTACCCCGCCGCGGCGCCGATCGTCGAAGCACTGGGCGGATTCGAGGTGTTCGCCAGCCCGTGGTTCGCCGCGATCTACCTGCTGCTGATGATCTCGCTGGTGGGGTGCGTGCTGCCCCGCTCGCGGGAGTACTGGCGCGGGATGCGCCAGCCACCCGTAGCGATACCGCGGAACCTGTCTCGGCTGCCGCACCACGTTTCGGGCGCCTCTGTCGAGGCTCCCGAAACGGTGCTCGGGCGCGCCCGCACACTCCTGCGTGGCTGGCGAACAGTCGAACGCAGCGAGGTCGACGGTAGCCGGACGGTGTCCGCCGAGAAGGGCTACCTGCGTGAGACCGGCAACCTGGTCTTCCACCTCAGCCTGATCGGGATCCTGCTCGGTCTGGCCGGGGGCAAGATGTACGGCTACGAGGGTGACGTCATCATCCGCGCGGACGGCACCGAGTTCTGCAACTCCTCCGTCCTCGGCTACGACACGTTCCGGGCCGGGCTGCGCGTCGACGGCACTGACCTCAACCAGTTCTGCGTGCGGGTCGACCGCTTCAACGGCAGCTGGCTGCCGAACGGCCAACCGGCCACCTTCGGCGCAGACGTCGCGTACCAGACCGGAGAAGACCTCCGCAACGGCAGAACCAGCTGGCGCCCGACCGACATCTCGATCAACCAGCCGCTGCGCACCGACGGCGACCGCATCTACCTCACCGGCTACGGCTACGCGCCGGAATTCACCGTCACCTGGCCGGACGGGCAGAGCCGAACCGGGGAGATCCAGTGGCGCCCGGTCGACCTGAGCGGCACCCAGCTCTCCGAGGGCGCGACCAAGTTCGAGCGCCCCGGCGTCACCGACCCGGAAGCCCGGCGCACCACCCAGCTCGCGGTGACCGGCACCTTCGCCCCGACCGGGGCGATCGACCAGCAGGGCCGCCTGGCCTCGGTGCACCCCGACCTGCGCGCACCGACCGCCGACGTCAACGTGCTGCTCGGTGATCTCGGCATCGACGACGGTCGCGGCCAGTCGATCTTCGCCGTGGACCAGCAGCAGATCGACGACGGTGAGCTGCGATCGGTCGCGCAGGACCGGCTCGGTATCGGGGACACCGTGCGGCTGCCGGATGGCACCGTCGTCCGGTTCGATGGCGTCACCCCGTGGGTGAACCTGCAGGTCGGCTACGACCCGGGGCAGGTCTGGGTGCTCATGTTCTCGATGTTGATGGTGGGCGGTCTGTCTCTGTCGCTGTTGATCAAGCGGCGCCGCTTCTGGGTGCGCGTGCAGGCCACCGACGGTGACCCCACGGGCAGCCGGGTCGAGCTCGGCGGCCTGGCTCGCACCGACCGAGCGGGCTACGGCGAGGAGTTCGACCGGCTCTCGACCGAGCTGCTCGCACCGACGCAGAACAAGGACGGTTGACATGCTCGTGGACCCGATCACCGCGATGTGGAGTGACCGCCTGTTCCAGGCGACGCTCGTCGTGCTGCTACTGGCGATGGTATTCACATCGCTGGAGTACGCGTCGCGCCGGATCGCCCGCAGCAGGCGCACGTCGGAAGCACCTGTGGCGGTCGGCGCCCCTGCGGCGGAGGCCGACGGGGAGACTGAGGTCGCGGTCGCCGAGCCGTCCCCAGCGGGCCTCACGCCCGACGGCGGCAAACCGGGTCGGGCCCGCGTCGACCGCTACGGCCGCATCGGCGTTTCGTTGATGATCCTCGCGGCGCTGCTGCACCTCGGGTCGATCGCACTTCGCGGCCTCGCGGCCTACCGCTGGCCGCTCGGCAACATGTACGAGTTCGTCTCGGCACTGTGCATGTTGGCCGTCGCCGCGTGGCTGGTGCTGGTCTACCGGCATCCCGCGATCCGTCCGGCCGGGGTGTTCGTGCTGACGCCGGTCGTTCTGCTGATGTTCCTCGCGGGGACGGTGCTCTATCTCGACGCTGCGCCCGTGGTGCCGGCGTTGCAGTCGTACTGGATCATCATCCACGTCACCACGATCACGCTGGCCTCCGGCATGCTGCTGGTATCCGGCGTCGCGAGCCTGCTGTTCCTGATGAAGCGCAGCGGGAAGCCCGCCGTGCTGGCCGCGAAGCTGCCGTCGGCCGAGACGCTCGACCGGCTCGCCTACCGGGTGACGGTACTCGCCTTCCCGCTCTACACCTTCGCCATCATCGCCGGCGCCGCGTGGGCCGAGGCCGCCTGGGGCCGGTTCTGGGGCTGGGACCCCAAGGAAGTCGTGTCCTTCGTCGCCTGGGTGCTCTACGCCGCCTATCTGCACGCCCGCGCCACGGCCGGGTGGCGGACCACGCGCGCGGCCTGGATCAACACCGCGGGCTTCGCCACAATCGTGTTCAACCTGTTCTTCATCAACATGGTGGTCGCCGGGCTGCACTCCTATGCGGGAGTGTGAGCGACTATCGGGCGAAGATTCACACCTCAAGCTGCACCGCAAGCCACGTCCTCGTCCGGTGCTGGATGGGCTCTCCTCGAGGCGGGCCAATCCCGCCGCCTGGTCGGCCAGGGCCGGAGTGACGACCGCGAACTCACTCGGTCAAGGATTCGAGGGCTGCGCGCAGGCGTGCGCCAGCGTCTGTGGCGGGGCCTCCTCGCCGAAGCGCTCGAGCGTGCCAGGGGTCGCGCCAACCACAGCAACGTACCCCCGCGGGGTATACCAACGTGCGTGCGGTGGAGTATCGCCGTTATGCGCTGAGCCCCGCCGTCGGCGCGGCGGTGCTCACAACTGCCAGCGATGTGAGGTCAACACGAGGAGGCCACGACTGTGATGGGTGAATCAATGATGGGCTGGGGCTGGATCTGGCCGATCCTCCTGCTGCTCGGGGTGTCACTGCTGGTTTATGGAACGGCACAGCTGGCTCGCGGGCGCGGCTCCTCCGGATCCGTGGTCGGTCCCGGTGCTTCCCTCGAGGCTGGGGTCACGGCCCGGCAGATCCTCGACGAGCGCTACGCGCGCGGCGAGATCGATGACGAGGAGTATCGGCGTCGCCGGGATGAGCTGACATGAACGCAGGCAGGGCGCAACCCGGGTGTGGTCGCCAGCCGCAACGGCAGGCTGGCCGTGGAGTTGACTACCGCGGCTGGCCGCGACCCTGGGTGGACAACCCACCGCAGCGCTGGGCTACAACGGCTCGTCGCCGGCCCGACTCTGCGGTTACGGCCGGGCGACGAGCTCGCCGTACGGCCCATTAACCATCTCGATCAGCTCACCGATCTGCACACGCACGGGCTGCGTGTGTCTCCGCAGGCCAACTGGGGTAATCCCTTCGTGCGGGTCGAGCCCGTTCCTCGTTCGCCTACCCTCTATCGGATTCCTGCCGATCTGAATCGTCCTGGGGAGTGGAGAGGCTCTGATCTGGCAAGGAGACTGGACCAGTGAGCCTTTGCCAACCTGATCAAGTGTTGGCGATCATGAGGGTCTGAACTGCGGCGATGAGCGCTGCGGCCTGGTTCGGGCTGGAGCGGATCTTGCGCAGGACCTTCCAGGTCTTCAGCTCGGCGTTGACCCGCTCGCCCGGCCCGCGACGGCGGGCGTGCGCGGCGTTGACCGCCTTCTGGTTCACCGACAAGGGTCGGTAACGACCGGTGTCGGGGTCGAGGCGCCGACGGCGCTGCGGGACCGCGACCGTAGGCCCGGCACCCTGGTAGGCGGTGTCGCCGGCGGCCGGGATCGCGTACTCGGTGAGCGCGTCGATGATGCCGTGCTCGCGGGCTGCGCCCATGTCGTGACGGGCCCCGGGCAGCGGCGGGGAGATCCACACCAACCGGCCGACCGGGTCGGCGATGACCTGCACGTTCAGCCCGTGGCATTTGTGCTTGCCCGAGTAGAACCCCCGGTCATAGCCGCTCGCCATGCCGACCCGGTCGATGCGCAGCAGGGTCCCGTCGATGATCACGAACGCTTTGCGCGCCGCGACCTGCATCGCTTGCTCCAGGGTCGGGGCCATCGCAGCGAGCAGGTCGATGGCCTCGCGCAGGTAGCGGTACACCGTGGAGGTCCCGACCTTGAATCCGCAGGCCAGCTGGGCGTAGGTGTCACCGGTGCGCAGGTGCGCCACGACCAGCAGGGCTTGACGGCCCGGGGTGAGCCTGCGCCAGCGGGTCGCGCGTTCGCGGCGGTGACGACGCAACAGCGTGCTGACCATCTTCAGCGTGTGGGTGGACACGGTCATCCCGGACGGGGGGTCCTGACCCCGTTCCGTGGACACGTTGATCCCCGCACGGTCGGGGAAAGCGAGATGATGTCTGACCATGGCCCGCAAGAACTACTCCGACGAGTTCCGTCGGCAGGCCGTCGAGTTGTACGAGTCCACGCCCGGGGCGACGGTGAAGGGCATCGCCGCTGACCTGGGGATTGAGCGCACGACGCTGCGCTTGTGGCTCGACCGGCACGGCAGCGGCACCCGCACCACCGCGGACGGCACCACGACCCGAGACCCGCGATCGGGCCGTGACCGGACACCGAACCGCGCGGCGGCCCCGGGCCGCGATGAGACACCCGAGCAGCGCCTGGCCCGTCTCGAGGCCGAGAACAAGGCGTTGCGGGCGGAGAAGACCAAGCTCGAGACCGAGCGGGAGATCCTCCGCCAGGCGGCCAAGTATTTCGCCGGGGAGACGCGCTGGTGACCCGCTTCCAGTTCGTCGCCGACCACCGTGAGACCACCTCCAGGCCCCGTGCGGGCTGGACGGTGAAGCGGCTGTGCGCCCTGCTCGATGTGCGGCGCTCCTCGTTCTACGCCTGGCTCGCGGCTGCGCCCGCGCGGGCGCAACGCGAAGCGGCCGACATCGCCCTGGCCGAGCGGATCCGTGTCGTGCACGAGGGCGACCGCACCTGCGGACGGCCACGGATCACCGCTGAGCTCAACGACGGGGTCGCACCCGAGCAGCGGGTGAACCACAAGCGCGTCGCCCGCGTCATGCGCGAGTACGGCATCACCGGCTACCGCCGACGCCGCCGGGTGCGCACCACCATCCCCGAGCCCGCCCAGAGCCCGGTGCCCGACCTGCTCGGACGCGACTTCACCGCCGCCGCCCCGAACACCGTCTACGTCGGTGACATCACCTACCTGCCGCTGGCCGACGGGCGCAATCTCTACCTGGCCACCGTGATCGACTGCTACTCCCGGCGGCTGGCCGGGTGGGCCTTGGCCGACCACATGCGCACCGAGCTCGTCGCCGACGCTCTGCGCGCAGCGTCCGCGGACCGCGCAAGCCTTGCCGGGGCGATCTTCCACTCCGACCACGGCTCGACCTACACCAGCCGCGCCTACGCCGAGCTCTGTGACCGGCTCGGCGTCCGCCAGTCCATGGGCGCGGTCGGGTCCAGCGCCGACAACGCCCTGGCCGAGTCGTTCAACGCCACCCTGAAACGGGAAGTGTTGCAGGACAACCCGTTCTGGCCCGACGAAATGACCTGCCGCCGAGAACTGTTCCGATGGATGACCCGCTACAACACCCGACGGCGACACTCCTACTGCCGCTACCAGACCCCGAACAACTACGAGGCGAGCTACGCAACTACCGTCCCAGCAGCCGCGTAATCCACCCCGTGTCCACTATCCGGGGTCAAGGCCCGGGTAGGACAGCACCTTGAAGCTCCTGGTCGGACGGATTGGTCTCAGCAACCGCTCGTCTACCAGGAGCTTCACCCCTTCGAGGTCACGCCACGCCGCACACGCTCTGACCTGCCCGTCCGTCAGGTTGGCAAAGGCTCAGTGCCTGCACCTCGAAAGTTCGATGCGGAGACGCGTGAGCGCGCTGTGCGCCTGTACGCCGACCGTCTGCGTGATCACGGTGAGTCCAAGCTGGCTGCGCGCCGGCACGTGGGTGAGTTGTTGGGGATCAATCCGGCGACGATCCGGAATTGGGTCGAGGCCGAAGAGGGCCCGTCAGTGACGGCGGCACCGGTGGGTGCGGGCGTCGATGCTGAGGAAGTGCGGCGGCTGCGGCAGGAGAATGCGGAGTTGCGGCGGGCGAACGAGATCCTGAAGACGGCGAGCTTGGACTCAACCCGTCAGCGCAACAGTGCTTCGAATCTATCAGCCGGGGTGTCGAAGTCGAGGGTCTTACGGGGGCGCGTGTTGAGTCGGTGGGCAATCTCGTCGAGCTGGGCCTGGGTGACGTCGCCGAGGCTGGTGCCCTTCGGGAAGTACTGCCGGAGCAGCCGGTTGGTGTTCTCGTTCGTGCCGCGCTGCCAGGGGCTGGCCGGGTCGGCGAAGTAGACCTCCAGCCCGGTCCGCTCAGTGACGATCTTGTGTCGGGCCAGTTCCATCCCGCGGTCCCAGGTCAGCGTGCGGCGCAGCTGCTCGGGCAGCCGGCACATCTGCTGCGACAGCGCCCAGGTGACGGTGTCCATGTCGCGTCCCTGCAGGGCGACGAGCACGGTGAACCGGGTGGTGCGCTCGACCACGGTGGCGATCTGGGTCGTGCCGCGCCCGAGCAGCAGGTCGCCCTCCCAGTGCCCGGGCACCGCCCGATCGGCGACCTCGGCGGGGCGCTCGCGGATCGAGACCGCGTCGGTGATCTGCGAGCGCCACTGCCCGGTGGTGGTGTTGTGCACGTTGCGCCGGATCGGCCGCCCCGACCGCAAGTGCTTCTGCAGGGTCTTGGCCAGTACGCCGCGGGTCTGCACGAACAGCGACTTGTAGATCGTCTCGTGCGACACCCGCATCCCTGAGCCCGGCTCGAAGTGCTTGGCCAGGTGCCCGGCGATCTGCTCGGGCGACCAGTCCTCGCCGAGTCTGTCAGCGACAAACCCGCGCAGCAGCGGACGCCGCGCGAGCAGGCACACCTTCGGGCGCCGTGCCCGGCGCCAGGCACGATCCTCGGCGTCGACCGCCCGGTACTTGCGCCGGCCCTTGTTGCGGGCGATCTCGCGGCTCACCGTCGAGGCGGGTCGGCCGATCTCGGCCGCGATCGCGCGCATCGACTTGTTCTGGCCCAGCCCGCGCGAGATCTCCTCGCGCTCGGCGGCAGTCAGCGTCCCCGGTCGGCGCCGGCGTGGCGGCGGAACATAGCCCCCGCTCGACTTGAGCACCGTGAACACTGAACCCGGGGGCCGCTCGATCGCCCGAGCGATGTCACTGATCGACTCCCCGCGCCCCCAACGGACCCACAGATCAGTGCGGTCCTCATCGGACATCCCCGGCCTGCCCAAGCGTGCCATCGCCCACCCCTATCATGATCAACTACCTGTGGGGTGTTGCGCTGACCGGTTGAGTCCAAGAGCGCGTTTTTCGCCCAGGCGGAGCTCGACCGCAAACTTCGCTGATCTGTGAGTACGTTGGCGGTCACCGTGACCGTTTCGGAGTCGAGCCGATTTGCGCCGTCCTGAGCGAGTACGGGGTGCAGATCGCTCCGAGTACCTACTACAAGTGGCGGGTGTGTCCGGTGCGGCCGACTGAACTCGAGGAAGCGTACCTGGTGAACGCGATCGTCGATCTGTTCCGGAAGAACAAGCGAGTGTACGGGGTACGGAAGTTGTGGCGTGCCGCCCGCCGCGCCGGCTTGGACGTCGGACGGGACCAGGTCGGCCGACTGATGCGGATCGCGGGCGTTCAAGGGGTGCGGCGCGGGTCGCACCGGGTGGCAACCACGACCCGAGACCCGCGGGCACCGCGACACCCTGATCTGGTCGGACGCGGCTGGAGCACGCCGACGCGGCCGGATGCGATCTGGGTCGCGGATTTCACGTATGTGTGGACCGCGGCCGGTTTCTGTTATGTGTCGTTCGTGACTGACGTGTACTCGCGTCGAATTCTCGGATGGAAGGTGTCGACGGCGAAGACGACACCACTGGTGCAGGGCGCGCTCGGTCAGGCATTGGCGACCCGACGTCGCGAGTCGGCCGAGTTCACCGCTGACGGCTTGATTCATCATTCGGATGCGGGATCGCAATATACTGCACTGGCGTTTACCGAGGAACTTCGCGAGGCGGGTATCGCCGGCTCGATCGGGACGGTCGGTGATGCGCTCGACAACGCGTTGATGGAGTCGACGATCGGTCTGTACAAGACCGAGCTGGTCGGACCGTACGCGGTCGACCGGAACTGGGACGGACTGCGCGAGCTCGAACGCGAGACAGCCGAGTGGGTTCGATGGTACAACCATGAGCGACTTCACTCATCCATCGATTACGATTCGCCTATCGAACGTGAAATGCTGTACGCTGACACGATCGCCCAACGGGGCGTGGCGGCCTGAACCTCAGCCTCTCGCGAACCCAGGACGGTTCACCTCAGCGGTAGGGTTGGGGCGGTCGAGCTTCACGAAAGATCTGATGCTCCAGCTCTGTTAGGTGCTCGGTTAGCTCAACCGTTGTGTCGAGCAGCACGGCAGTGCGTACCTGATCGTGAGTCCAGCCTGCGGCGAGTGCGCACTCGATAAACATCATCTCCTGCTGTTGAGCCAGACGACGCGAGCTGTCGATGAACCACGGCCACAGGCGTAGCGCTTCAGCCGATTCCGTTCCGGGTGGCCCTCGTCGAATGGCCAGGCGCGCGGCGAGGACGACCGCGACCTGTGGATCGACATGCTGTGCTACGTCGATGCCAACTTCGGCGACGATCCAATGCCACAGGTCCGCAGGTACATTTCCCGGTCGACGTGGCAACGAGTCCGCATCCTCGAGCACAGACACCTCCGAAACAACAGGATCAGCGGGCCACAATCATTTGATACCGCCTCGGATACTCAAACGAGCGACTGCACGGACGGGGGTACCACATCCAGCGGTTCGGCACCCGGTCGCCGACGTTGGGCGGTAGCCCCCCAATCGCGGATCGTCGAATCGGGCGCGTTCGACATCTGCGTGCTGACGACTGCCGCGGTCGATAGCGTGGCTGGCGGGGACCGTCCGCGTTCGACAATTTGTTAGCTCGGGGGCGATGACGCCGGGACGGGTTGCGCCTCGCCTGCTCCTACGGCTCGGCATGGATCAGACGACCAGCAGGCCGCCCGCGACGGTGACCGCCACGGCGCTTGCCACGACAATGATGGCACGGCCGTATCGGGTGTTCCGCGGTAGTGATCGCAGGGGAAACACGAGCTGGCGTGCGAGTAGGTAGGCCGCAAGTGTGGCGACGAACAGGGCGCCGACCGGCGCCGGTCGTGCTGACCAAGCCACTGTTGCGGCCGCCAGTCCGATCCCGGCAGCGGCGCTTGCTTCGATCAACTGCGCAGGGACTCGCCGCATCCCGAGGCGGCGATCAGAGGACCACAGACCCCAGCGCGACGCTGTCGGTCGCCCAGCGCAGCAGCCCCCGAACCAGCATCCGAGCCGGCCGATGCCTGCACCGATGACGAGGGCGGGAGCGCTCAGATCGAGGACAGCGAGGACCGGCACTTCGCCGACGACACTACCGATGATCATCGTTGCCATCGCGGCGAGCACGAACCCCTGCAGGCACATGCCCGTCCATCGAGCCGGCCCTGTGCGTGGCCGATCTCGGTGTTCGACCAGATAGTAGACCTTGGCGCCGACGAGCCCGACGAAGCAGGCGAGCAACGACGTGCTCAGCACCGCCACCATCGGCAAACCGCTGCGCAGCACCAACGCCGACTGCAGCCCCAGGGCCACGACCGCACCGAGCCCAACCAGCCCCGGCCAGGAGCCCAAGCGTGTCCCGGGCGCCTTCGCCGAGACGACCGGGGCGTAGCCCGTGCGGCCGGACGCTGTGGCGGACGAGGCCCGTCGCAGGTCTGCGGGCCCCGCGACGATGGAGGCTGTCACGTCCCATTCACCGGAAGGGATGTTCTCGACACGGCGGGTGAGCGTGATGGGCCCGGCGCTGGGCAGGACCGGGTCGATGACGTCGTGTGTGGTGAAGGTGTCTGGCGCCCCGGCGGTCGAGGAGCGGTGAACACCGTCGAACTGGACCGTGACCGGTCCGGGCGCACCGCTGGACGGGGCGCGGAAGGTGTAGCTCAGGCCCAACGACTGAGGGTCTGTGTCATGCAGTTCTTCGCACCCGACTCTCGTGACCTCGAGCGCGCTGGGCCCGCGGCTCGGACTGCCGTCGTCGACGTCGAGTGCGGCCGCTCCTGACGCGCTGGCGGCCTCGACACCACTGCCGTCGGTCACCTTCGGCGCTGCTACTGGACGGCGGCGCGGGCCACCTGTCGACGGTCGGGCCGAGCTGATCAGCTCCGACGACGGAGCAACGCTGCCAGATTGGAAGCCAGGAGCCAGGTCGACCGCCGTCGCCCCAGCGCGACCGGACTGCTTCGCCCGCCGAGCGGCACGACGCTTCTGTTTACGTCCCATGCTGATCATGCCTCCAAGCCCCAACTCCTACGCACCATAGTAGTTGGAGGTGCACTTGGGCGTGAGAGCGGAGAAGTCGAGGGCGTTGACCAGGGCGTGGCGCCGAGTACCTGCTCGAAGACTGCATCGTTCGGGCCGACCCGCCTGCAGGGCGCCGCGACGCGATCTACTACGCTCCGTAGGATACGCTGGCATGGGCACACCATTTCGATGCGCTGCCGAGGGGCGGTGCTGCCCGCGTTGCCGGCACCGACCACAGTGCACACAGAGGAGTACTCGGCGATGGACGCGGCCGACATGCCGTCGAAGGATCCTGCGGACTGTCCACGGAGACAGCCAGGCCAGGGGGCTCGGCGATGAACCACGACGCCGGGAGCAACGGTCGGCGCAGTGCTACCACCTGGAGTCGCCGGCGATTCTTGGGCACCACCGGCGGTGTTGGAGCGGGCCTGCTACTGACCGGCTGTGGCGAGTCGGTGGCGAGCCCCCGAACCGTCGCGCTGACCGATCGCATCGGCCCGGGCGGTCTAGAGGTCGAGGCTACCGAGCAGGCGCGGCGAGCCACGGCTGGCCGAACTCTGGCACGCACCCTTCAGGCGCAGCCCAGCACGGTCGACATCGGCGGACGCACGGTGTCGACGTGGACCTACAACGGCGCTCTGCCCGGCCCGGAGATCCGTGCTCGGGTGGGAGATACGCTGAAGGTGCGCCTGGAGAACCAGCTGCCCCAGCCGACAACCGTCCACTGGCACGGTATTGCCCTGCGCAATGACATGGATGGCGTCCCCGTGTTGACCCAGCCCGAGATTCCCCCCGGCGGCTCGTTCGAGTATCTCTTCACGCTGCCTCATGCGGGTACCTACATGTTCCACCCGCACGTCGGTACCCAGCTCGACCGTGGGTTGTATGCGCCACTCATCATCGACGACCCGGCTGAGCCCGGGGACTATGACCTCGAGCACGTCGTGATCTTCGACGATTGGATTGACGGCACGGGACAAGATCCTGACCAGGTTCTGGCCGGGCTGCTCCGCAACGGCATGGGCGGGATGGGGGGAATGGGTGGGGACCATGGTGGGATGCAGATGCCGACGTCGTCCGTCCTCGGCGGGGATGCCGGCGACACCACCTATCCGCACTACGTCGCCAACGGCCGCACACGTTCCGCGCCGACCACCCTCGACGTCCGTCCCGGTCAACGTGTGCGCTTCCGGATGATCAATATGGGCGGCGACACGGCTTTCCGTGTCGGTGTCCCTGGCGCTCCAATGACGGTGACCCACACCGACGGATTTCCCGTTGCCCCTACCGACGTCGAGGCAGTGGTGATCGGAATGGGCGAGCGAATCGACGCTGTCGTCACCATTCCCGAGGCCCCGGCTGTGCTGATCGGGATCGCCGAAGGCAAGAACGACCATGCTGCGGTGAGGCTGTCGACTCCGCAGAAATCGCCGGTGGACACCGAAGCTGCGGCCTCCGCACTGATGTCCCGGTCAGCGGTTCTGTCACAGACCTTCGCTTCCGCCGAGCCGGTGACGCTACAGCGGCGCTCGCCCGATGTGGTGCACGATCTGGTGTTGGCCGGCCCCGGGGACCTCTACGATTGGACGATCAACGGAGAGCGATACGATCCGGCTCGCGGCCTGCCGATCTCAAGTGGCCAACGTGTGCGCCTTCGCATGGTCAACACGACCACGATGTTCCATCCGATGCATCTGCATGGACACACCTTCCAAGTGGTCGGCCCCGACGGCCGGGGTCCCCGAAAAGACACTGTGTTGGTGCTACCCAACCAGACTGTCGAGGTGGACTTCGATGCGGACAATCCCGGTCAGTGGCTGACGCACTGCCACAATATCTACCACGGAGAAGCAGGCATGATGACCGTCGTCTCTTACGTCGCCTGACTGGACCGTGAGTACCTCGGCAGGCACGTGCAAGTTCCAGCCTGCCCATTCGTTCATCAAGGAAAAAAACTTGGTTCCGGGTACTGCTCGCCGAGCAACCACCATGGGTTGCCGAGCGTCATAGCAACTGAGCCCCTACTCCTGGTCTCAGAAAAGAGGGATCCATGACGCGCCACTTTCGTAACGGCACCAAGTTGATGGCGCTCGCCGCCACTGCCGCGGCTGCGCTCGCGGTGGTGGTGACTGCAGGTAGCGCCGGCGCCGATGCGGCGCCCGACTCGAACACCGCGGCTGCCCAGGCACATCAAGAGCCTGCCGCCCCTGGTACGCCGTGTTCGGTCTCGACCCGCGCCTGCGTCGATCTCGAATCACAACAGGCCTGGCTCATCGGTGACGGGAAGGTGATCCGCGGGCCGGTACGCATCGCTACCGGTGGTGCTGGACAGGAATCGCCAATCGGGCACTCGTTCCGGGTGTACCGCAAGGAAAAGGACCACGTAAGCGGCGAGTTCAACGGTCCGGACGGCCGTCCTGCACCGATGCCGTTCTCGGTGTTCTTCGCAGACGGTGGCGTCGCCTTCCACGGTGGAGACCGTTCCCGGTCATCTGCGGGATGCATCAAACTCGAGCTCGGGGACGCCGAGGCCTGGTTCAATGAGTTGCAGACCGGGGACAAGGTGCAAGTGGTCAACGCGTCCGAGGAGAACAAGGAGCGTGCACGGGCGCGCCAAACCGCAGGAGTCTGACCAGAGTAGCCGCACCATTCCTGGGGAGCGCCTTCCACGTCCGTAGGACGGACAAATCGTCGGCTGCCCGAAACGGACAGCCGACGGTCGTGCCCGTATAAACCGTACGCCCCGCGGCCGTCCGACACGTGTTACGTCAGCTATGACGGCTCGATCAGTGCTGTCCGGTCAGACACCGTGCTGACCGGGCAGTACCGGTCCATACGCGTGTCTATCTGGTTCGAGGGGAGTCACCCGGACCCCGGGCCCGTGCCTGTTCCAACGCATTGTCGGGTCAGCGATCCCGCCTGCGCGATCGTCGGGTGCTCATGACACTTCAGCCCAGCAATCGATAAAAGGCGGCTGCGTTAACGGTGCGCACGGGAGCGCCGAGAACGGCGCCTCAACACGGCTACCGACCAGATTGCTCCGAATAGAACCACCACAGCAATCCCGGCTCCACGTAGATCAATATCAGCCAGGAAGGTGAGAGTTTCGGTGGAAGCGTCAAGCTGGTCACGAAGCAGGCCGGCCAGTACGATGGTTCCCACGACAAGAGCCACGACGACCGAGAGCACCGTCACGGTCAAATTGTAGGCGAGTTTCCGCATCGGATCTGTGAACGACCAGCCGTAGGCCCGAGCCATGAATGTGCCGTCCGCGGTGTCGCACAGAGTCATACCAGCGGCGAATAGGACAGGTAGCACCAGAATCGCGTACCACGGCACCGTCCAGGCTGCGGTGCCAGCGGCGAGCACCAAGAGCGCAACCTGGGATGCGGTATCGAATCCCAGCCCCATGAGTAGTCCGACTGGATAAAGCTGCCGTGGCGAGCGGATCCGATCGATCACGCCGCCGAGCAAGGGAGCTACGAGGCCCCGGTGACGGAGGTGCTCCTCCAGTCGGTTGTCTTCGAGCCGGCCCCGGCGCGCAGCCCTGTACATGCGGGCGATGCGGATCGCTGCGCTGAGGTTGGTCACGCCGAGGAGAATCAGAAAGACCGCAGCGGCGACCGTGCCGATGAACTCGAAGGTCGCGATCGTGCTGGAGCCGCCGTCCTGAACGGCACCGCCGATCCCACGCAGGCCGAAGGCAAGCGCAATGCTCAAGCCGAACACGACGCTCGAGTGGCCCAGCGCGAACCAGAACCCGGCGGTCTCGGCGCGCCGACCGTCCCCAACGAGTTTGCGTGTGGTGTTGTCGATCACCGCGATGTGATCGGCGTCGAAGGCATGTCGAACGCCGAGCAAGTAGGCGGTGAGTCCCACCCCGATATCGAACACTCCCTCCGATCCGAGGCTGAGGTTCTGCGGAACCACCGCGACGATCAGCACCCCCCACCCCACCAGGTGGAGACCTCCCACCACGTAGACGGAACCGAGAAGTGAACCCCGCGCCCGGCGCGGTGCTGCAACGGCCCACCGGCCACCCTGCGTGTCGATCATGCCTGCAAGCATGAGCCATCATTGGGCTATTGCAAGGCACATGCGTCTGCGGCCTGGGCGTCCGGAGGGGCCGCAGGCGTGAGGACGAATCGCACCACCCGCTCGCCGACGTCCCTTCGGAGTCGGTGCGGTGGTGGTCGCTAGCATGTGGGGGTCAGTCGGCCCAGTCGCCGACGATCCAGGGCAGGGAGCGTGGTGTGACGACGTCGATTCTGCTGGTCGCCGGAGCCCTGCTGACCGCCACGTTCGCACCACGTGTTCTGACGCGTCTGGAGTCGACCAACAGCGACCCGCTGTGCTTGCTGTGGCTGTGGTGGTCGATGGTCCTCGGCAACCTCACCAGCGCCGGTCTCGCAGTCGCCGTGCTGCTCATACCGGGCCATGCCGGGCCCGCACCGGTGATGTGGTTGGTCGAGCAGTGCCGCATGATCTTGCGCCTGACCAGTGCACACCAGGACACGGGCGTGGGGATCGGCCTACTGGGGGCGCTGACACTTCTCACCTTCCGCTTTGGGCAGCGCGTCCGGCGCGGGACCGTGGCCAGCCGCGATCGCTCGACCACGACCATGCAGACGCTCGATCTGCTCGGACATCGTGAGCATGATGTGTTGTGGGTGAAACATGCCGGCGCGGTTGCTTTCAGCGTGGGTGGTCGGGCCAATGCGATTGTTGCGACCACGGGGCTACGCACCAGGTTGACAGTGGCTGAGGTCGATGCGGTACTGGAACACGAGCGGGCGCACCTGGCGGGCCGCCACCACCTGCACGTCGTTCTCGCCGACGCCGTGGGAGCCGTCGCCCGATTCGTGCCGCTGTATCGGCAACTACCCGTCGCGGTCAGGCGTCTGGTCGAGTTGGTCGCAGACGAGGAGGCCGCCCGGGTCAGCGGGCGGTCCGTCCTGCGGGGCGCGCTGCTGAAGGTCGCCGCCGCATCGGCGATGGCAGCACCGCCACGAGCGCTGTACGCGTCGGAGACGGCCGTGGAAGCTCGATTGCGACGCCTGTCGTCGAATCCTCGGCAGCGCAGTTGGGTGCTACGAACAGCAGGTCGGGTCACCGTGGCCGTCGGTGGCGTGGCGTCATCGACGGTCGCTGCTGGCGTTACCACGGTGGCGCTGCTTCTCGCCTGTGTGTGGGGCGTCTAGCGGTGGCCTCTGGAGCCGGGTGACGCCGTGCTGATCAGGTGTGGTCGTCGTCGGTGAGTGCTTGCCGCAGGACCTCCTGTTCTCGGTCCGAGGACAGTCCCACGAAATGAAGCAGCGCCGCGTCGACCTCGTCGGCTGAGCGCAGCAGCGAATGCAGTAGCCGTGCCGCGGTCTGCTCCCTGCTGGTCGAGGCGATGTAGGCGAAACCACGACCCGACCGCTGGCGGCGGGCCCATCCCTTACGGACCAGCTTCTCGAGCACCGTTTGCACCGTGGTGTAGGCCAACGGCCGATCGGCGTCGCTGAGGGTCGCCAGCACGTCCCGCACGAGTTGCGGGGATTCGGCGTCCCAGAGGGCGTCGAGAACGGCGCGCTCCAAGTTGCCGAGTCCGATGGAGACGTGCGCCGCTGCAGGATCAGTGTTCACTCGGCCCCGCCTCTCCCCATCGCCTGCCTACCACTGCCGCAGCACGTGCTGACCGTCCTGGTGACGACGGTTCAGGATAGCCGCCCACAGCGTGGGCTCGATCGCCACGCGCGATGGGCTTCCCGGAGAGAGGGCCGCCGTCCAGTCGGTCACCGCTGTCCTGTCACTGGGTTGGGGCTCCGATCCTTGATCATCACCAACGTGATCAGTAGGCCGGCCGACATGATGCCGGCCGAGACAAGGAATCCGAGTGACCAGCCTTGCGTGATTGCACTGCGGGACGGACCCGCGTCCTCGGGCGTCAGGCTCGCGGTGCGGGCGGTGCTGACGGCGGTGAGGACTGCAAGTCCGATCGCCCCGCCGACCTGCTGCCCTGCGTTGAACAAGGCCGCGGCGACGCCACTGTCCCCCGGCGTGGCAGAGCCGACGGCCGCGGTGGTGAGTGCCACGAAGGCGAGGCCGAGGCCGCATCCGGCGAGGACGAAGGCGGGCAGCAGTGTGCTCAGGTAGGTGCTGTCGGGCGCGATGCGGGACAGGCTCGCGAGCGCGGCGGTGACGAGCAGCGCCGAGGCGACGAGCAGCGATCGCGCGCCGGTGCGGGCGAGCAGCTTGCCCGCGGCGGTCGAGGCGACCGCGATGGCGGCCGTCATCGGTAGGAAGGCCAGCCCCACGGCGACCGGCCCGTAGCCGAGGGTGCCGCCCATGAACAGGCTGAGAAAGTAGAACAGTGCGTAGATCGCGGCGCCGAGGATGAGCCCGACGAGGTTTCCGCCGAGCACCGTCGGGTTGCGGATCAGTCGCAGGGGAACCAGCGCGTGCGGGCGCACGGCCTGCACCCGCGCGAACGCGAGCAGAGCCAGGACCGACAGGACCAGAACGAGCAGCGCCGGCACCGACGTCCAACCCGACTCGGCACCCTGCACGAGCCCGTAGACGAGTCCGGCGAGCCCGGCGGTGGCGAGCACGCCGCCCGCGAGGTCGAACCGCTCGGTCTGCTCGGGAGGACTGTCGGGCAGGACGACCCTGGCACCGGCGACGGCGATCGCGGCGATCGGAACGTTGACCCAGAACACCCACTCCCACGACAGCGCCTCGGTCAGGACCCCGCCGAGGATCAGCCCGACGGCGGTGCCGCTGGCGGACACTCCTCCCCACACGCCCAGTGCCAGGTTCCGGTCGCGGCCGGGCGGGAACACGGTCATCAGCAGGGAGAGGGCGGCGGGCGCCAGCACGGCCGCGGCGAGACCCTGTATCACCCGGCCGCCGAACAGCACGACGGCGGTCTCGGCCAGTCCGGCGAGTAGCGATCCGGTGCCGAACACCGTGGCACCGACGATGAACATGCGGCGGCGGCCGACGCGGTCGGCGAGCCGCCCGCCCAGCAGCAGGAAGCCTCCGAAGGCCAGCACGTACCCGGTGACCACCCAGTGCAGGGCGGTGGGGGCGAGGTCGAGGTCGTCCTGCATGTCGGTGAGCGCGACGTTGACGATCGTCGCGTCCAGCACGATCAACAGCTGGCTTCCGGCGAGCACCGCGAGCGCGAACCAGCGCCGAGCGCTCCTACCTGAGGCCGCAAGGGGCGGGGTCATCAGTCTCCTTCACGAGCTCGACTCAACGACCGTAGAGTGAACTTCCTCCTTCGGTCAACGTCTGTAGAGTGAGAGCCGTGAGTGGCGATGCGGGAGATGCGGGGCCTGCGACGAGGGCCGAGCGACGACGACGCAGCGAGACGGTGATCCGCGATGCGGCCAGGGCGTTGTTCGCCGAGCACGGCTACGAGCGCACGACCATCCGCGCGGTGGCGGATCGGGCGGGCGTGGATCCCGCGCTGGTCATGCAGAACTTCGGCAGTAAGGAGGCCTTGTTCGCCGCGGCCGCGCGGTGGAGCACGCCGGTCGACGAGCTCGTCGGCGCAACTCGTACCGAGCTGCCGCAGGCTGCGCTGGACCACGTACTCGTTGCCTTCGAGGATCCTGAGCGGCGTGCGGCGGCGGAGGCGCTGCTGCGGAGCTGCCTCACTCACCCTGCGGCGCAGGCGGTACTGCGCGATGAGGTGATGGGCGCCGCGCAGGAACGGGTTGCCTCCACGATCGGCGGACCGGATGCCGCCCTGCGCGCGGCTCTGCTGAATGCGTGCGTGCTGGGACTGACGATCAGCCGCTACCTGGTGGGGGTTCCGGCGGTGGCGGATGCCACGGCTGCCGACCTGGAGCGCGTCCTGCGGCCCGCCCTCGAGCGGCTCGTCGAGCCGACATGAATCGTGCTGACGAAGGGACACAAGTCCATTCGATCGGCGCGGGACGCCGTCGATGAAGGCCGATCGATCGCAGCGGACACCGTGCTGATGCGCTATGCGGCGGGCTCTCGCCCACCGGGGCGTGCAGCGGGTGGTGACGGCGCTGTTCTGCTATCTGGCTGCCGGAATTGTCAGCCACGCGCTGCTGGGCAGTCGGGGCCAGTTGACGCCCTTACATCATCACGGACGTCGATGGCCTCGGCGTGGACGGCCTCGACAGCCGGCGCAGCCTGCTCGCGCTGACCGGCCTGTTGCCGAGGTCGCCTTCGTCCTCGGTCCGCTGATCATCGGCTTTGCCGCGGGTGTGATCGCCGGCCGCCGCGATGGCGGTCGCGGGTACGACCTCGTTGCTGGGCGCTTGGTGGCTGCACGGCGCGCCTGCGTTGCGGAGCGGCCGGGTGGAAACTCCTCGTCACCGGGTACGGCCCTGCCCGCATCAGCTCACCGGACACGTGAATCCGCACGTCTCGCCCGGTCGCGGAACGCATTTTCCAGGCCTGTGAGCGATCGGCGGCGGGCCCTCGACACGAGGAGGTGGTGCAGCCGGGCCGGCCGCACCACCTCTGTCGGGAGTGCTGTGATCAGGTAGCGCGTGCTCGGAAGCGGCGCAGTCGCAGGCTGTTGCCGACGACAAAGACGGAGCTGAACGCCATGGCCGCGCCGGCGATCATCGGGTTGAGCAGGCCGACCGCGGCCAGCGGGATGGCGGCCGTGTTGTAGGCGAAGGCCCAGAACAGGTTGGTCTTGATCGTGGTCAGGGTCCTGCGGGAGAGCCGGACCGCGTCGGCGGCGGCGCGGAGGTCGCCGCGGACCAGGGTGATGTCGGAGGCCTCGATGGCGACGTCGGTACCGGTGCCCATGGCCAGACCGAGATCGGCCCGGGCGAGTGCGGCGGCGTCGTTGACGCCGTCGCCGACCATGGCCACGACCTTGCCCTGGCTCTGCAGCCGCTCGATGACCGCCAGCTTGTCGGCCGGCATGACGTCGGCGATCACCGTGTTCGGGCCGGCCGCGATCCCGACCTCGGCGGCCACCGACTCGGCGACGGCCTGGTTGTCGCCGGTCAGTAGCACCGGCGTCAGCCCGAGGCGGCGGAACTCGACGATCGCCTCGGCGGAGGTGTCCTTGATCGTGTCGGCGACGACGAGCACGGCGCGGGGCTGACCGTCCCAGGCGACGGCGACCGCGGTCCGTCCCTGCGCGGCCTCGGTCGCGGCGGCGTGGGCGAGTGCGCCGGACAGCGGGGTCGACCACTGCTCGAGTAGCCGGGGCCGGCCGACGAGCACGGCGTGGCCGTCGACCACGCCCTGCACGCCGAGGCCTTCGTGGTTGGTGAAGTCCTCGACGCCCGGCAGGTCCCCGGTGCGCTCGGTCGCGCCGTCGGCGATCGCCGCGGCGATGGGGTGCTCGGAGGCCTTCTCCAGAGCCCCGGCCAGCCGCAGCGCGGTGGCCTCGTCGACCCCGTCGGCGGTGTGGACTCCGGCCAGTGCCATCTTGCCGGTGGTCACAGTGCCGGTCTTGTCCAGCACGACGGTGTCCACCCGTCGGGTGGACTCCAGCACCTCCGGACCCTTGATCAGGATGCCCATCTGGGCGCCGCGACCGGTGCCCACCAGCAACGCGGTGGGTGTGGCCAGGCCCAGCGCGCACGGGCAGGCGATGATCAGGACGGCGACGGCGGCGGTGAACGCGGCCGTCGCGCCGACACCGGCGCCGAGCCAGAAGCCCAGCGTCACCACGGCGACGGCGATCACGATCGGCACGAACACCCCGGAGATGCGGTCGGCGAGGCGCTGCACGGCGGCCTTGCCGTTCTGGGCGTCCTCGACCAGCTTCGCCATCTGCGCGAGCTGGGTGTCGGAGCCGACCCGGGTGGCCCGCACGACCAGCCGGCCCCCGGCGTTGACGCAGGCGCCGACGACGGTGTCGCCGACGGCGACCTCGACCGGCACGGACTCGCCGGTCAGCATGGACGCGTCGACCGCGGAGCGGCCTTCGACGACCTCGCCGTCGGTGGCGATCTTCTCGCCGGGGCGGACGACGAACCGGTCACCGACCGCGAGCTCGGAGGTGGGGATGCGCTTCTCGATGGTGCGCCCGTCCTCGTCGCGCAGGACCGTGACGTCCTTCGCGCCGAGTTCGAGAAGCGCGCGCAGCGCGGCGCCGGCGCGGCGCTTGGAGCGCATCTCGAAGTAGCGCCCGGCCAGGACGAAGGTGATGACGCCGGCCACGACCTCGAGGTAGATATTCCCGGCGCCGTCGGTCGGGGAGACCGACAAGGTGAAGGGGTGGGTCATGCCAGGGATCCCGGCGGTGCCGAAGAACAGGGCGTAGACCGACCAGGCCATCGCCGCGGTGGTCCCCATGGAGATCAGCGTGTCCATGGTGGCGGCGCCGTGGCGCAGGTTCGTCCAGGCCGCCCGGTGGAACATCGCACCCGCCCAGGCCCAGACCGGGACGGTGAGAACCAGCGACAACCACTGCCAGTTCACGAACTGCAGTGCTGGCGCCATCGCCATGGCGATGACCGGCACCGCGAGCACGGCGGAGACCACCAGCCGGTGCCGCAGGCTGCGCAGCGCCTCGTTCTCCCCGCCACCGGCATCGCCACCGGCATCGGCATCGGCGGCCGGATCGGTCGGCAGCGTGGCCGTGTAGCCGGCGGAGGCGACGGCCGCGACCAGCCGGTCGGCGTCGACCCCGGTCGGGGCCGAGACCTTGGCCTTCTCGGTGGCGTAGTTGACGGTGGCGGTGACGCCGTCGAGCTTGTTGAGCTTGCGCTCGACCCGGTTCGCGCAGGAGGCACACGTCATGCCACCGATCGCGAACTCGATCTCCTGGACGTCCTGGCCGGGCTGCGGCAGTGTCGCGGTCACTGGTGTCCCCCCTCGCTGTGCGCGGGTGAGTTGATGTCCGCGATGGCAGGAGCGCTGTAGCCGCCCGCGTGACCGGCGGCGCCGCTGGGAGCGGGCTGCAGGTGTGCGGTCGGGACATCGACAGCGGATCCGGTCGCAAAGGCTCCTGCGCCGAGCAGGACAGCGACCGCACCGTAGGCAGAAAGTCGCGCGACGGTATTCATGGGATCGTTCCCTCTTGTCGGACCCGATCCGGGTGGACGTCGGTGGCGCCGCTGGGGCAGCGCGTGCCTCGGTGACCCGTACCGGGTAGGTGGTCAGGTCGTGATCAGGAGTCGGATACGACCTGGTAGCCGGCCTCGGTGACTGCGGCGCGCACGGAGTCAGGGGAGACCTCGCCCTCGCCGGTGACGGTGACCGCGCCGGTCGGCAGATCCACGGCCACATCGGTCACGCCGACGATCTCACTGATCTCCTCGGTGACCGAGGCGATGCAGTGGCCGCAGGTCATGCCGGTGACGGTGTAGGTGGCGGTACTCATGGCTCGGATACCTCTCTCGTGACGGCCCGCGGCGCGGGCCGCGGTTGGCTTCGGCGCCCGGGGCGGTGATGCCACACCCTGCGCCGGGGCTGTGAAGGGCCGGTCAGGACCGGACCAGGCGCGCGATGGCCGCGCTGGCCTCCTCGATCTTCTCCTCGGCGACCGCCCCGCCCTCGGCGGCGGCATCGGTGACGCAGTGCTTGAGGTGCTCGTCGAGCAGGCCGAGCGCGACGGCCTCGAGTGCCTTGTTGACCGCGGAGACCTGGGTGAGGATGTCGATGCAGTACTTGTCCGACTCGATCATCTTGCTGATCCCGCGGACCTGGCCCTCGATCCGGCGCATCCGCTTGACGTGCGCTTCCTTGTTGTCGGCGTAACCGTGCTGCATCGCCTACCTCCTCGTTTCATTTGCACTGTACCCCTAGGGGGTACCCGCATCAAGGTGGTCGAGTGCCCGGCCCAGCTGTGTCGGGTTACGGTCAGCGTGGCCTCGGGCACGGCGCGGGTGGCCCCCCACCCCCTGGTCCCCACGCCGCGAGTACCGGCAACGCCAACGGGTAAGGACCACGACAGTGTGACTTGCACAGATGCTGTGCCCGGGTAGGGTACGCGCCTGTTGCCGCTGATCAGGGGGTGCGAGGTGGAGTCATTTGTGCCGCTGGCGGTCCTTGCGGGCGCAGTCGTCCTGGTCGTGTCAGTAGTCGTTGGAATGTCTCAACTGGTCTCGGTCGGGCCCGTCCTGAAGGGCCGCCTGCCACATCTGGGGGGCCTGCCGCCGGTGGAGCATGCGGTCTCGCGCTTTCACGTCCGCTGGTACGCGGTGACGATGATCTTCCTGGCCTTCGACATGGAGATGATCTTCATGTACCCGTGGGCCGTCGTCGTCGCGACGATGGGGACGGCGGCGGTCGTCGAAATGTTCCTGTTTCTCGCGATCCTGCTCGCCGGCGTCGTCTACGCGTGGCGCGAAGGGGCCCTGCGATGGACCTGACTGCCGTCCTGCTGAGGTTCGCGGCTGGGGTGCCGCACGTCCTGCTCGTTGCGGTGCCCGGTCGCCCCGGGCTGCGCATGGATACCGAACTCCTGATCAGGCGGCGTGGGTGGCCGGAGGCGACGAGCCCAGCTGAGGCCGATGTGCTGCTCGTCGCCGGGCATCCGGGACCTGAGCTGGGTGAGGTCGTCGAGAGCCTCTGGCGGGGGATCCCCGCGCCACGGGTTCGGCTCGACCTCGGCGACGACGCTACGACCGCGCACCTCGAGCGGCTGCTCGATCGGCTCCCCACACGGCTGGCGGATGTTCGACTTGCTCGCGAGGAAGCCATAGCTGCCGCTGCCGTCTCCGACGTGGCGGACGAATCACACGCCGCCCCCGCGCAGCACGGCGAGCACGGCGAGCACGGCGAGCACGGCGAGCACGGCGAGCACGGCGAGCACGGCGAGCACGGCGAGCACGGCGAGCACGGCGAGCACGGCGAGCACGGCGAGCACGGCGAGCACGGCGAGGATACGCACGCAGCTGGTCACGAAGCCCACCTCAACGAGCACTCAGGCCATGCCGGCGACGGTGAGCCGCCCGACCAGGGCGGGGATACCGCTCATGGCCGGCACGAGCACCACGAACGCGATCACGCCGAGCACGCGGACAGCGGCTCCGGCCACGAGGACGACTCGGGCCACGCCGGCGACCACCAGCATCACCACATGGACATGCCGCTGCCCGGGGGCCTGGCCATGGCCGACGTCGCGGAGGATCGGGACGGTCTGGCACTCGACGTGCTCCATCTGCCGCTCGGTCCGGTGCTCCCGGACTGGCCGGCCGGCCTGGTCATCGACGTCGAGTTGCAGGGCGACGTGATCTCCTCGGCCGAGGCCCGCGTCCTCGACGTCGCCGAGCTGCGACCCTCGGCGCCGGTCGCTGCGGCGGTACGTGACCTCGATGTGGTCGCCCGCGTCCTCGCCGTCGCCGGTTGGCCGGGCCCGGCCGCCCGGGCACGCGACCTCCGTGACCGTGCCCGGGCCGGTGAACCGGCCGACGGCCTCTCTGGGCTGCTGCGCCTGGTCCGGCGGTCCCGCGTACTGCGGCTGATGCTGCGCAGGGTGGAGTTCGGTGACGGCGTGGACGTGGCCGAGCTGCTCGAGCGTCGCCTCGCCCGGATCGAGGCGCACGCCGCGGGGCGGACGGTCGGGGAGCCGGAGCGTCCGGTCCTCGCCGAGCTCGGCGGGCGTCTCGCGGGAGCGGAGTTCACCGCCGCCCGGCTGCTGGTCGCGGCACTCGATCCCGACGTCGACGGCGCAGCGACCCCCGCCGGCCTCCGCGACCGGGAGCCGGGCGAACGATGAGTGCCACGACCCTGCTGCTCCCGGCCCTGATGATCGCCGCCGTCTGGTTCCTCGCCGCACTCGACGGCGCCCTGGCGGGCCGGGCCGCCGGGCGACCCGTCGGGCCCGCCGCGGCCGCCGTCGAACCGGTCCGCGCCACGGTGCGGCTGCTGGTCGGCCAGCGGCGCAGCACGCTCGCCGCCGATGGTCTGCTGCGGTGGGCAGGGATCGTGTCGTTGATCGTCGCCGCGGTGCTGGCGGCAGCGGTCGTCCCGCTCGGTGAACGTCCGCTGGTCGACCTGTCGGTCGGCGTCGTGTGGTTCAACGCGATGGAGGTCGTCGCGTGGGCGGCGGTGTGGCTGGTCGGGTGGGGGCCCAACGGGGCGTTGTCGCTGGTCGGCGGGTACCGGTTCGTCGCCCAGGGCCTGTCCTACGAGCTCCCGCACATGTTCGCGATCATCACCGCAGCCCTGGCCGCGGGCAGCCTGCGGATCACCGACATCGTCGACGCCCAGGCCGGCCTGTGGTTCGTCGTCCTGATGCCGGCGGCGTTCGTCGCCTATCTGCTCAGCGCGGCCGCGATGGCGTTCTGGGGGCCGTTCGATGCCCCGGTCGCCCGCGACACCGCGGGGGGCGCGGGCTCGGAGCTCGCGGGTGTGGACCGGCTGCTGTTCGCCGGGGGGCGCCGGCTGCTGCTCGTGGCCGCGGCGGCGATGGCGGTCCCGCTGTTCCTCGGCGGCGGTCACGGGCCGTGGCTACCTGCGTGGGCGTGGGTGCTACTCAAGACCGCCGCGGTGCTGGTCGTGCTGGTCTGGCTGCGCCACCGGCTCCCGACGATCCGGATGGACCGCTGGGCCGAGATCTCCTGGATCGTGCTCGTACCGCTGACGATCGTGCAGGCGCTCGTGGTCGCACTTGTCGTGCTGGCCAGGGGAGGGATGTAGATGGTTCTCGCCGTGTTCTGCGTGCTGAGCCTCCTGGCGATCTCCTCCGGTGTGCTGGTGTTCGTCGTCGACTCGATGGCGCGCGCAACGTTCTGCCTGCTGGTGTCGTTCCTCGCGGTCGCCGCGATGGTGCTGATGACCGGGCTGGCCTACCTCGGTGTCGTCATCATCCTGATGATGATCATCGAGATGGTGATCATGGCCGTGTTCATGGTCATGTTCATGATGAACCCGGCCGGGCTGATGCCGATGTCGATGTTTCACAACACCCGCGGCGCGGCCGTCATCTCGGGCCTGGTGTTCACCGGACTGGCCGCGGGGATCCTCGTCGTGGACTGGCCGCAGCGCCGTGGTGTGCCTGCGCCGGATCCGACCGTCGCGCTGGGCGAGGCCCTGATGGGCGGCCACATGCTGACCATGATGACCCTCGGCGTGACGCTGTTCGCCACCATCGTGGCCACCGTGGTCCTGTCCACCGGGCGTGGCCGCTACGACCGGCTCGGCGACGACCTCGACGCCGAGCGAGCCGATGACCCGGCCGGTGGGGGTGTCGGTCGATGATCCTCGAGGCGTTCCTGCTCGTGGCCGCCGCACTGTTGTGTATCGGGCTGTTCGGCGCACTGACCCAGCAGTCGATCGTGATGCTGATGATGGGCCTGGAGCTGATGATCAACGGGATCATCCTGGCCGCGGCCGCGTTCTGGTACTTCCTCGCCCCGGCCTCCGACGGCCAGGTGATCGTGGTGGCGGTGGTGACCGCGATGGCGATCGAGATGGCGATGGGGTTCGCCGTGGTCACCGCCATCTACCGTGCCCAGCGGATCGACATGACCGACTCGGCCACCGAGCTGGAGGGCTGAGCGGTGCTGCTCGCGGTGCTCATCGGCCTCCCGGCTGTCGCCGGCGCGGTGCTGCTGCTGGCCCACCCGGCCCGCGGCGCGACCGCGGCCGGTGTCGCCACGGCGGCGGCCACCCTGGCGCTCGCCGTGGCCGCCGCGGCGACGCGGCCTGCGTCCGAGGTGTCGTTGCTGGCCGGTATTCGGGCCGGGTTTGCCGTCGACGGGCTCTCGGCGGTACTGGTCGTCCTGGTCGCCGCGGTGCTGCTGGCCGCGCTGGTCGTCGCTGCTGCCGAGCCGGGCCTGCGGACCGGCCGGTTCCACGGCCTGATGCTGGTCTTCGCGGCCGCGATGCTGGTCACCGTCACCGCCACGACATTGCCGGCGCTGCTGATGGCCTGGGAGGTGATGGGCGCGACGAGCTGGGCGCTGATCGGCTACCGGCTCGACGACCGGGTGGCCGCCCGCGCCGGCACGGTCGCGTTCCTGACCACACGGGCCGCCGACCTGGGCCTCTACGTCGCGGCCGGGGCGATGCTCGCCGGCGGCGCGGGCGCGATGGCGCTGACGGATCTGGCCGGTCTCGACGGCGTCTGGGGCGACGTCGCGGTCGCCGGTGTCGTCGTCGCCGCGCTGGGGAAATCCGCGCAGCTGCCGTTCAGTTTCTGGCTGTCCGGGGCGATGCACGGACCCAGCCCGACCTCGGCGCTGCTGCACTCCGCGACGATGGTCGCGGCCGGTGGCTACCTGCTGCTGCGGATCGCCCCATCCCTGGAAGCCGCCGGCTGGGCGGCCCCGCTCGTGGCGTGGATCGGGGTGGCGACCGCGCTGCTGCTCGGCCTGGTCGCCGCGGTCCAGGACGATCTCAAGCAGCTGCTCGCCGCCTCCACCTGCTCACAGATCGGGTTCATCGTGCTCGCGGCCGGGACGGCCGGTGTGTCGGCCGGGGCGCTGCAGACCGTGGCGCACGCCGCGGCGAAGAGCCTGTTGTTCCTGGTCGCCGGCCTGTGGCTGGCCACACTCGGCACCCGCAGCCTGACCGGCGGTCTGCGCGGGGCCGCGCGGCGGCACCCCGTGGTCGGGGCCGCATTCACCGTCGGTGCGCTCACGCTGGCCGGGCTGCCGCCGTTCGGGCTCTGGGTCGGCAAGGACGCCGTGCTGGCCGCCGCCCTGGGCTCCTCGCCCGCGCTGTACCTGGTCGGACTGGTCGCCGGGTGGACCGCGGCGTTCTACAGCGGACGCGCACTGTGGTTCGCCTGGCAACCCGCCGACCGCCCGGCCACCGGTGCTGCTCCGGTCCGGATACCGCTCCCGGCGGTGACCACGACTGTCGTGCTCGCCCTCGCCGCCGCGGGGGCCGGAATCCTGGCACTGGGCCCTGTGCGGCCGGACCCGGCTCCGCAGGTCTGGGAGCTCGTGCTTTCCGGCGTCCTGGCCGGTGCCGGCGTGCTGCTGGTGTGGCGGTTCGCCGAGCGCGTCCCGACGCCAGGCCTGCTGGACCGGTGGCTCGGCCTCGAGGCGTTCGCGCTCCGCTACGTCGTCGGCCCGGTCGTGACCTTGGGAGCAGCTCTGGCCGTGGTCGACGACCGCGTGCTCGCCCGTGTCCCGGCGGGCGCGGCGAGTGCCACCTCGCGGCTGGCCGCGGTCGTGGCCGGGCACGGTGAGCGCGGCGTCGACCGGGCCGTAGCCGGGCTCGCCGACGGCGCCCGCGCGCTGGGCCGAGCCGCCCGTCGTCCGCAGACCGGGCAGATCCACCAGTACTACGCGCAGGCCTCGGTCGGGTTCGCCCTGCTCGCGGCGCTGGCCGTCCTCGTGATCGTCGTGAGGTGACCCCGGAATGCTCTCGCTGATCGTCTTCCTGCCCGCGCTGGTCGCGGTCGCGCTGTGCGCGGTTCCGGCGCGGGCGGGCACGACGGTGTTCGCCAGTGCGTGGCTCGCGGCGGGGCTCGCGCAGCTCGGGCTGATCGCCGTGGTCTGGGCGGGCCTGCCCGCGTCGGGGTACGGCTTCGTCGAGCGCTACGCGTGGATCCCCAGCGCCGGGATCTCCTACCACGTCGGCGTGGACGGGCTGTCGCTGCCGCTGCTGGCGCTGACCGCGGTGCTGTTCACCGCGACCGCGGTCTACACGCTGCGCGGCATCGCCCGCCCGAAGGGCTTCGTGCTCCTGTTCCTGGCGTTGCAGGCGGTCAGCGCGGGCCTGTTCGTCGCGCTCGACCTGATCCTGTTCTTCCTGTTCTTCGACCTGTCGATCGTGTTCATGTACTTCGTGATCGCCGGGTGGGGCACCGGCGCGCCGGCGCGGCGGGCGGCGCTGACGTTCTTCCTCTACACCTTCCTGGGCTCACTCGCGCTGCTGCTCGGGTTCATCCTGCTCGCCCTGGCCGGACCGCAGGTCACCTTCGACATCCCGACCCTGGCAGCGCAGAACCCCCTCGCCGGCGGCGGCGGGTACGCCGGGCTGACCCTGCTGGTGATCGGGATCGGGCTGGCGGTCAAGACCCCGCTGTTCCCGTTCCACACCTGGCTGCCGCCCGCGCACACCGAGGCGCCCGCGGCCGGGTCGGCGATCCTGGCCGCGATCCTGCTCAAGATGGGCACCTACGGCTTCGTCCGGATCGCGATGCCGCTGCTGCCCGCGAGCTGGCGCCAGTTCGCGCTGGTCGCCGTCGTGGCCGGGGTGGTCTCGGTGCTCTGGGGTGCCCTGGTCGCGCTCGCCCAGACCGACCTCAAACGCATGATCGCCTACACCTCGGTCAACCACATGGGCTACGTCCTGCTCGGCCTCGGCGCAGCCGGCCTGATCACCGCCGACGACGAGCAGGCCCGCCAGCTCGCCACCTCGGGCGCGACCTACCAGATGGTCAGCCACGGCCTGATCACCGCGGCGCTGTTCCTGCTCGCCGGGTCGCTGCACGAGCGCGGCCACACCTACGAGATGAGCGCCTACGGTGGGCTCGCGACCCGCACACCGCGCTTCGCCGGGCTGTTCGCCGTCGCCGCGTTCGCCTCACTCGGCCTTCCCGGGTTCTCCGGGTTCATCGCCGAGTTCCAGATCTTCGCCGGAGCGCTGGGCGCCGTCCCGGTCGCGACCGTCGTCGCGGTGACCGGTGTCCTGCTCACCGCCGCGTTGTTCCTGGTCGCCATGGGGCGGATGCTCTCCGGCGATGTCCGCGTCCCGGACGCCCCCGGCACCCCGCGCCCGTTCCCCGACCTCGACGCCCGGGAGCTGCTGGCCATCGGCGCGCTACTGGTCCTGGCGACCGTGCTCGGGCTGCTGCCGCGGGTCCTGCTCGACGTGATCGAACCCGCCGCCCGCACCCTGGGCGACCTGGTGACGCGGTGATTCGGCCGTGACAGTCCACAGTGACCCGTCCGCTCTGATCCCGGAGATCGCGTTGCTGCTCGGCGCGGTCGCCGGGCTGCTGCTCGGTGCCTGGACCCCACGCCGACGCCAGTGGACGATCCGGGTACTGGCCGCACTGGCCTGCACCGTCGGCCTGGCCGCGACCGCCGTCGCCGCGACCCGACCGGTCGACGTGGTGTTCGGGACCTACGTCCTCGACACCGCGACCCACGCCACCCGGGCGATCGTGCTCGTCGCGACGCTGCTGCTGCTCGCCCTGTGCGGCGACACCGTGGCCGGGCACCGCCGCGAGACCGAGTTCGTCGTCCTCGTGCAGCTCGGGGCGCTGGGTTCGATCCTGCTCGGCGGCGCCGCCGATCTGATTTTGCTGTTCGCTGCGTTCCTGCTCGCCAGCGTCCCGCTCTACGCCCTGGCCGGCTGGGCCAAGCAGGGCACCGCACCCGAAGCGGCGCTCAAGTACTACCTCGCCGGCGCGCTCGCCGGGGTCACCACCGTGGCCGGGGTGACCCTGCTGTTCGGCACAGCGGGAGCAACCGGCTACGACGCGGTTGCCGACGGGATCGCCTCCGGACCGGGCGGCGCCGCTGCGGTCGGACTGATCGCCGTGCTGGTCGGGCTGGCGTTCAAGGCTGGAGCGGTTCCCGCCCACTTCTGGGTGCCTGACGTCGCCGACGGCACACCGCCGGCGGTCGCCGCTGTGATCACCACGCTGCCGAAGATCGGCGCCCTGGTCGCCACCTACCGGCTGCTCGACACCGCGGTCCCGGCCGACGTCGTCGACTGGCCTCTGATCATCGCGATCCTGGCTGCGGTGAGCATGACACTCGGCAACCTCGCCGCGTTCGCCCAGACCTCGGTGCTGCGGCTGCTCGGCTACTCGACCATCTCGCAGGTCGGCTACATGCTCATGGCCCTCGCCGTCGCCGGACGCGCCCCGCTGGCGCAGCCGGCGCTGCTGTTCTACCTGGCCGCTTACGCCATCACCAACATCGCCGCGTTCGCCGTCGTCGCCGCCACCGGGCAGCGCACCCTCGCCGGCCACCGGGGACTGTTCCGCCGGGACCCGCCACTCGCGATCGCGCTGGTGGTCGCGCTGCTGGGGTTGGTCGGGACTCCGCCGACCGCGGTGTTCCTCGGCAAGCTCGTCGTGTTCACCGCGACCGTGGACGGGGGGCTGGTCTGGTTGGTCGCGCTCGCCGTGGTCAACACCGTCGCGTCGCTGTTCTACTACCTGCGCTGGATCGCGCCCGCCTTCGGCGAACCGGGCCCCGACCACGAGCGGCCGGTGACCCGGGCTCGTGGCTGGGCGCGTGGGACCGCGCTCGGTGCCGCCGCGCTGTCGCTGCTGCTCGGCCTCGGCGGTGGGGTGGTGTTGAACACCGTTGTGTGAGCCCCCGAAGTCGACATGCTTCACCGTCGGTACCGTGGCCGGGGTGAGTAATCAACGGGTTGAGCTGCGGTTGCTGCTCATCGTGCCCGTGTTGCTCGCGCTGCTGGGCATGCACGCGTTCGTGGCCGCCCCGCCGGGCGAGACCGGGCACGCCGCGACCACGGCCGCCGTCCCGTCGGATGGTGCTGCCGGGATCCCTGCGATCTCCGACCTGACGTTACCCGGCCACGACCCGGCTGACGTGCCCGGCGACCATGGCGCCCGGTCGGATCCGGAGCACGCCTTGCACTTGTGCCTGGCCATCCTGACCTCCCTCGGTGTGCTCCTTCTCGCTGCCGGGCTCCGCCTCGGTGGCCCCATGCTCGGTTCGCTGGTCGCACCCGTCCGGAGCTCACTTCGACGGTGGTCTGTTGCCAGACCGCCACCTATGTCTCGTCGTCTTGCCCAGCTGTGCGTGATGCGGAGCTGATCGGCCCCCAGCGCGGAAGAGCGCTGGATTCCACCAGCTCACGACCGGTCACATGCAAGGGAGTCCACCATGAAGATCAAGAAGATGGCGCTCGCCACGACGGCGGTCACCGCGGCCCTCGCCCTGTCCGCGTGCGGCGGTGGGGAGGCCACCGGCTCGGCCGGCCAGGCACCGCCCGCGCCGACCTCGTCCGCGGCGGGCCAGCAGGTTTCCGCCGATCACAACGAGGCCGACATCGCTTTCGCCCAGGGCATGATCCCGCACCACCGGCAGGCGGTCGACATGGCCAATCTGGCGGCCGACCGTGCCGAGAGCGACCAGGTCAAGCAGCTCGCCACCGCGATCCAGCAGGCGCAGGGTCCCGAGATCCAGCAGCTGCAGGGCTTCCTCGCCGCATGGGGCGCGCCCGAGTCCGGCGGCATGCCGAACATGAGCCAGGAACACAACATGCCCGGGATGGAGCAGAACGGCATGTCCGGGATGTCGGGCATGATGAGTGATCAGCAGATGCAGCAGCTCGAGCAGGCATCCGGTGTCGAGTTCGACCGGATGTGGCTGCAGATGATGATCGCTCACCACGAGGGTGCCGTGCAGATGGCGCAGACGGAGCTGCGCGACGGGCGCAACCCGGAGGCGAAGGCGCTCGCCCAGACGATCATCGATGCCCAGCAGACCGAGATCACTCAGATGCAGGAGATGCTCGGCTAACAGCGCGACTCGGCGGCGGTGCGTCCGTCATCGGCGACGGCCGCCCACCGCCCGACCCATGCGCACGTGCGACGGCGTGATGGGGCCGGTGTGGCTCGGTGCGTCGCCGTACGTTCTGTGGTGCCCACTGGGGCCGCTCAGCGGCGCGGGCCCTCGTCCCGCGCCGTAGCCGGGAACGGCACGGCCGGAACACCACCTCAGGTTGTTCGCGTCGACTTCCCGGCACGGTCTCTCAGCGTTGTCACAGGGCCCAGAGGGAGAGTGGTGGGCATGGCAGCGGTCGCGCAGTCCCGAACGAGGACCGCGTGCGTCGGCGGCGTACCGCAGTCGCGAGGCGCCATGACCTGTGGTGTGATCGCCACGGTCGGGGCGGCACTGGTGGTTGATGTGCTCGCCGGCGAACACCCGATCCACACCCTTGCCCTCGTGGTACTGGTCGGGGCCGTCACCGGGCTGCGCCGGTGGATCGCGCCGCGATTCCGCGGTCTGTTGAGCCTTCTCAACGCGACCATCGTCGCCCAGCCCGCCCTGCATCTCGCGGGCAAGTGGCTGGGGCGCTCGGCTGAAGGATCTGGGCTTGAGTGGCCGGCACCGGCTGGTGTCTGGCACGGCCTCGTTCCGGATGGGGTGACCGGAACCCAGCTCGCCGCCACTGTGCTGATCGTCGCGATGGTCCTGATCTGCGGCGCTGCCGCGGACCTGGTGGTCGGCTACTTGCGAGCGCGATTTCCCCGCCTGGCCCAGCGCAGCCGATCGGTGCGACGCCCCGGCGTGCGCCTGCCCCGGGTGCGCCGACACGGATCGATGCTGCGTTGGTGCGGTTGGAGGTTGCAGTCAGCTCGTCGGGGGCCCCCGGGCGCTGGGGCTCCCGGCTGCTGAGTGCTCTCGCGACGCTCGGTCGCCGCCCGGGGCTCAGTGGCCGGACGGGCTCTGCACCGACTGCGCCTTCGACACCCTCTGAGCAGCGACCACGCGGGAACCGGGTAACGCCGCTCAGAACCGCGGCTACCGGCCGGCATCATCCTTCGCCAGAGTCGAACGGGTCGCGACCCGCACTCCGCAGCCGAGGCTGAGGCACACCTCGACGCCATCGCTGACTGCCTCGCCCCAGCCCATCGCACACGTCGCTGTCGTCCGACCGACTCGCAAATGGCTAGGCCGGACAGCCACGACCCCACCTGAGATCACGGGCCACGTCGCAACGGTCGCCGGTATCGGCAGCCACGAGGCCGTCGCGGATCACCGCCTGCCTCTCAACCTTCGCCCGCTGCTGCCCCATCCTCCTCGGATCCGGCGGCCGCTCGCGGGTATCGACATCATGGAGCAGCATTCATGCACGACGACTCTGACCGCTTCCGCTGGATACGAGACACCGTGCTCTCGGTCCTGCGGAGCGATTCACTGCTGAACGGACAAGGTCGCCGGCAGGTTCTCAGCCGGGCAGGTCGCACATCGACGCCCCAGACGACGTCACTGCTGGTGACCTGGACCGGTGCTCCCGGCTTCAGTCCCGACATGCTTCTCGACCGGTTCCTCCTCAGCCTCCACGACACCGGCATGCCAACCGGCTCCCTCGGGTCCCGACATGTCCTCGACCACGCCACCGCCGTCCTCCGCGGCGCGGCGCTCACCGCGGACAACGGCATCACCTTCTCCGTGGTTCGCACGGGCCGCTGGCTGGAGCAGTCCGCCGTCGTCGAGCACGGCCTCGAGCTCGTCGCGTTCGACGCTCGAGTGCCGCGCGCGGAACTCGACGGCCGGCTGCCAGCCGAGAGAGGCGTCCCTGCCACGCCAGGCTCGACTGCCAGTACTGGAACCGAGCCGGCCCATCTCCGCTCGGCTGACCAGTCCGCACCGGTCAGGGACGAGGTCACGCCACGCGAGCCCGTTGCGCCGTCGGTGTCGAGCAGCACAACTGGACGAGCTGGGTCTGAGCATCGCGCGGCGCGGCTGCTGCGGCGGCGTATCGGCTCTACCAACGCACACGATCCGCGAGGTACATCGTGACCGGAACACAGCGACTCCCGGCCCTGTGCGGAGACGCGCTCGGCCGATGGCGACGGGCTACGGCACGCACCCAGCAGCAACGATCGCGACTCCAGGTTCGCAGGCGCGCAGACGGCCGCATCGTGCGGCCCGTCCGATTCCGCGGCGACACGTACTACCAGGTTCTGCGCGGAGCCGACAAGTCTGGAGCCAACGGGTCTCGGCAATACCCGTGATCGGACCACCGCACCCCTTGTCCGGCGGAGGATCGGGCTTCGACCCGCGCCGCGGGCACAGCATCAGCGACACCACGCCTGTTCAATACCCTGAGGGGGTATGACACTTTGGGGTCCTGCCGTATCTCCTTGGAGATAGGACTGTGTCTCGATCAGCTGCAGTGCGGTGACCCCGCTGTCGGGATCGACGCTGAGCGCCACGAGCTCGCCGCTGCCCGGAGTGGGGGAGACGACCTGCGCGGGGCGGCCCAGCACGGTGGGGAAGATCAGGGTGTCCAGGGCGCACCAGGTGTAGAGCGCCTGGCCAGCGACGGTGAACTGGTGCGGGGTCTCGCGCAGGGTGATGCCGTGCCCGACCACCGCGCCGTGCTCGTCGTACTCGGTGTCCGAGAGCCCGGCCAGTCCGTCGCGGACCTCCCCGGCGCCGCGCCCGGTGGTGTGGGCGAGGTCGTCGACGGTGACCGGATGCCCGCGGGCCAGCTCACGCAGCAGCGCCGGCCACAGCCAGCCCATCGCGTCCCCGGCGGCGCCGGGAGTGGAGCAGATGGTCTCGCTGAGCCGGGTGGCGAGATGCTCGGCGTCGATGGGGTCCTGACCCCGTTCCGTGGACACGTTGATCCCCGCACGGTCGGGGAAAGCGAGATGATGTCTGACCATGGCCCGCAAGAACTACTCCGACGAGTTCCGTCGGCAGGCCGTCGAGTTGTACGAGTCCACGCCCGGGGCGACGGTGAAGGGCATCGCCGCTGACCTGGGGATTGAGCGCACGACGCTGCGCTTGTGGCTCGACCGGCACGGCAGCGGCACCCGCACCACCGCGGACGGCACCACGACCCGAGACCCGCGATCGGGCCGTGACCGGACACCGAACCGCGCGGCGGCCCCGGGCCGCGATGAGACACCCGAGCAGCGCCTGGCCCGTCTCGAGGCCGAGAACAAGGCGTTGCGGGCGGAGAAGACCAAGCTCGAGACCGAGCGGGAGATCCTCCGCCAGGCGGCCAAGTATTTCGCCGGGGAGACGCGCTGGTGACCCGCTTCCAGTTCGTCGCCGACCACCGTGAGACCACCTCCAGGCCCCGTGCGGGCTGGACGGTGAAGCGGCTGTGCGCCCTGCTCGATGTGCGGCGCTCCTCGTTCTACGCCTGGCTCGCGGCTGCGCCCGCGCGGGCGCAACGCGAAGCGGCCGACATCGCCCTGGCCGAGCGGATCCGTGTCGTGCACGAGGGCGACCGCACCTGCGGACGGCCACGGATCACCGCTGAGCTCAACGACGGGGTCGCACCCGAGCAGCGGGTGAACCACAAGCGCGTCGCCCGCGTCATGCGCGAGTACGGCATCACCGGCTACCGCCGACGCCGCCGGGTGCGCACCACCATCCCCGAGCCCGCCCAGAGCCCGGTGCCCGACCTGCTCGGACGTGACTTCACCGCCGCCGCCCCGAACACCGTCTACGTCGGTGACATCACCTACCTGCCGCTGGCCGACGGGCGCAATCTCTACCTGGCCACCGTGATCGACTGCTACTCCCGGCGGCTGGCCGGGTGGGCCTTGGCCGACCACATGCGCACCGAGCTCGTCGCCGACGCTCTGCGCGCAGCGTCCGCGGACCGCGCAAGCCTTGCCGGGGCGATCTTCCACTCCGACCACGGCTCGACCTACACCAGCCGCGCCTACGCCGAGCTCTGTGACCGGCTCGGCGTCCGCCAGTCCATGGGCGCGGTCGGGTCCAGCGCCGACAACGCCCTGGCCGAGTCGTTCAACGCCACCCTGAAACGGGAAGTGTTGCAGGACAACCCGTTCTGGCCCGACGAAATGACCTGCCGCCGAGAACTGTTCCGATGGATGACCCGCTACAACACCCGACGGCGACACTCCTACTGCCGCTACCAGACCCCGAACAACTACGAGGCGAGCTACGCAACTACCGTCCCAGCAGCCGCGTAATCCACCCCGTGTCCACTATCCGGGGTCAAGGCCCGTCTTCGCCCGGGAGCTCGCCGCGCTGCGTACCGAATCCGACTCGCAGCAGCGCGCAGACCGGATCCGGTGGTTACTCGAGGACGCCTTCGTCGGGTCGGCCGTCGCCGAGGCGTTTACCCGCTCCGGGATTCGACCTCAGTTCGGGCGGGCCCCGGACTCCTGGGGCAGCTCGACCGAGCTGACCTTTTTGGACCGACTGGTCGCCAACCTGGACCAGCTGCGTCTGTTCCACGAGCCGAAGCCCTACTGGCCCCGTCGCGGCGCAACCGCCCGGCTCCAGCTTGACGAGCACCAGGTACGAGACCGGTTCGTCAAGGTGGCCGACCGCCTGCATGGCGTCGGGTTCTTCCAACGCGAGACCGGTGCGCAGGACTGCCCGGATGAACAACCCACAGCCGAGCTGAGCGCCCTGATCGCCGATCGCCTCCACATCGCTGACCTGTGGCCGCTGCTGCCCCACACCTGGGACCAGGACACTTTCTTGGCGCTGATCGAGGTCCTGCACGACCTCGTCGCCCGCCCGCGCGCCCGCTGGTGGCACGACTACGGCAACTGCGGCTGGCACTTCGGGGAGTTCTCCAGCGACACCGGTCGCGCGCTCTACCGGTGGCAGATCAACACCCAGGTCCTCGCCGCCGGCGCACTCGGGCTGCAGCTGGCGGAGACAGGTCCGGATGCCGGCCGGCTCGTGCGTGTCACCGACGACTCCCGGACCGATCTCGTCGAGCGGGTGCTCGCCACTCCGGACGCCGGGGCCGTCGGGCGGGTCGAGCACGCCATCGCTTCATTCCGGGGCCGGACTGCTACCGAGCACGACAAGCGCTCCGCGGTCATCACCCTGGCCGGTCTTCTCGAGGAACGACGAGACCTCATCCGCACCGACCTCGGTCGCAAGGACGAAGGGGCCCTGTTCCAGTTGGCCAACGAGTTCTCCGTCCGTCATCAGCGTCGAGGTCAGCACAGCGACTACGACCCGGCGTTCCTCAACTGGATGTTCTGGTGGTACTTGGCCACCATCGAACTCACCGACCGGATCATCGAGCGTCAGTCCGATCGCGACGGCGCGGCCACACCGTGAACGGCGTCTTCGGTCACAACGCCCCACCAACGTCCCGCCCGACCGTCCCGGTGCCGGGATCGGTGAGCACGGCCGGGACCGCAGCGCGAGCCCGGGCCGCGGCCCCGTCAGGAGTGTCACCCAGCGTGCGCCACCGACCTTCCTAGTCGTCGCCGCTACCGGTGGGCGAGGCGTCCTTGGAGCGCGAGTCATGCCGGGCTCCCTCCGCTGGGCTGGGCGGGGTGGGCGGCGACTTGTCTCGGTGTGCGTGCGGGGTGGCCCGCACCGCCATGTCGTCGTTACGGGCCTGGATGAGCCAGGGCGCCCAGTCCTGGGTACGCAACGGTTCGGCGTTCTCGACCCGGTCGCAGCGATGCTCACTGGTGGAGCAGTAGCCGGCGCGGGCGGCGTGTTTGGTGTCGATCATGGCGTAGGCGGTCGGGACCCAACGGGTGTGCCAGTCCGCGACCAGGACCGGGGAGCCTTCGGGGCCGTAGGCATGGACGTGGGTCTGGTGGAGCCAGGACAGGGTTTCGCGGCCCCAGTGGTGCATGGGCCAGCAAGGCGGGATCTGGCGGCAGGTCGGGGCGAGAGTAGGGATGGCGATGGTGTCCATCCAGCGGGCCAGCTCGTCCCACGCGGCTGCAGCTTCCTGGGCGGACAGTCGTGCCCACACCACTGGCCCGGCCCCGTTGCGGTCGGGCGGGCCTGGGGCAGTCGCGGCCGCGAGTTCGTCGATCTGGGGTGCGAGCTCTGCCAGGACCGCGGCCTGCTCCCGGCTGTATTGATCGAGCTCGCCGAGTCTGCGCTCGGTGTAGGAGTGGCGTTCGTCGTGAGCGCGCAGTGTGGCGCGCAGTGCGGTCACCGCTTCGCGCAGCTCCTCGATCCGAGGATCACCCGCCTGCGGGCCGGTCATGACCGTCGCCCTCGGTGCGCGGTGGGGTCCTCGACCGCGGTCCACACCGCCTGGGGCCCGGCCATGGTGATCATGAGGCGCGGGGTGGGGCGAGCGGTGACCGTACTGGGTGCGGTTCTGGTCATGGCTGCCTTCCTGTACTGGGGGTGTGCGAAGAGTGGCCGGCGAGGGCGTAGGGATCTCACGGGTTTCCCTCGAGCAGCGCGATGATCCGGTCGTTGAGCGCGTCGGCGTCGTCGGCGATGCTGTCGAGGAGGGTGAGGACCTGGTCCAGACTGGGTGTTTCTCGCCCCGCGGCCGCCCGGGTGCGCACGGTGGGGACGTCCGGCGGCGAGTCGTGCTCGCCGGGCTGTGATGCGCGGGCGGCGGTGAGTGCGAGCCGGGTACGGATGGTGCGCGCGGTGATGGGGCGGTAGTCGTCGTGCCAGCCGTAGCGGTCGATGGCCGGCAGGAGTGTGGCGGCGGCGCACCACCGCTGGGGGGCCCGGCACTGGTGACGGTGCGGGCCGGTGGCGGTCGGGGCGTGGGCGCGGGTGAGGTCCATGCGGGCCGATCCGCGGCCCAGCCCGTCGAGGACGCCGAGGAGCTCCAGCCAGCGCACGACGGCACACGTCGGGCAGCGCCGCGGGTCGACGTCGACAGGCACCGGCTGTGCCCCGACCCGCACGCCCTCGTCGTCGACGATGACCGCGGCGGGGACCAGCTCCCGCACCCGTGCCTGCGGCAGGTCCAGGACCACGGTGGCGACGACGAGGAAGGCGTCGCGGCGGCCGTGGAGCCCGTGGGGCCAGCCGCGGGTCGCGCAGGCAGCGATCATCTCGCCCGGATCAGGGACGCCCGCGCGAGCAGCCCGCGGCCGCGGAAGCGCGGCGGGCCCGGTCTCGGGGCGAGGGAGTAGATACCCGGTCTGGCGGTGAACGGCGGCGATCGCGCGCACCCGCCGAGCCTGGGTGGCCGGGCGGGCCGGCAGCGCGGCGAAGAACCCGACCAGTGTGGGCACCGTGGTCGGCAGAGCTGGTTGCCCGGTCGCGGCGGCGTAGTCGCAGAACAACGCCCACTCCCGGCCGTAGCCGGCACCGGCGGCGTCCCGGGGCGGTGATGCGGCAGGCGCCGGACTCGCACGATCGGTCGTCGATCGATTCGCCGGGTCACTCATGGTTCAGGACCCGGTCCAGTGCCTTCCGGCCGGCCGGTCCCCAGGCCGGTTTGCCGCCGGGTAGGCCCCGGTCGCCGTTCTGGCCCATCAGCATCAGGAACAGGCTCTTGAGCAGAGCCAGCCCCCGAGCACGCCGCATCGTCGCCTCGTCGACCTCTGCGTAGGCGGAGAAGAAGTGCTCGGCCATGCCCGCTGGGAGCACCACCCAGGCGGCCGCGAGATCCACCGCGGGGGCGCCGGCGAACAGGGCCCCGAAATCGACCACCCCGGCCAGCGTCCCGTCCGCGATGACGACGTTCGCGGGGTGCAGGTCGCCGTGCACCCACATCCGCGGCCCGGCCCACCCGGGGGTGGCGACGGCGTCCTGCCAGACCGCGCGAGCTCCGGCGGTATCGACATCGAACGCGGCTGTGTCGATCGAGCCCAGGAAGTGCTCGAAGCCTCCGGTGCTCTCGCGAGGGTGGGCTCCGATTCCCATGTCATCACCGGGTGCGTCGCCCGGTGCTGGGACGTGCAGGGCCTGGAGGAACGCGGCGAGGGTGTCGGCGGCGTGCTCGGGCCGGGCGATCACCCCGTGGTCCAGCGGGCAACCGGGCACCCAGGTCATGACGGTCCACAGCTTCCCGAAGCGCTCGCACGGTGTGCCGGCGCGGACCGGGACGGGGATCGGTAACGGCAGTCGTGGCGCGAGCTGGGGTAGCCAACGCCTCTCTTTGAGCTGTGGCTCCGGGGTGGTGTCCATGCGTTGGATCCGCACCGCGAGTTCGTCCCCGAGGCGCCACATCTGGTTACCCCAGCCGCCCTCGACCTCGCTGAGGGGCAGCCCTGCCAGGTCTGGGTGCTGGTCCTGCAGCAGCTCGCGGACCAGGCCCTCGGTGATCTCCGGCTCGGTCTGGGACACACCTCAGACCGTAGCGGGGGGCGCCGACGGCGAACCCGGGTCAGCCGGTGCCGACACAGGAGATGGTCGCCCGGTGATCGTTACGCTCGAGGTCGTGACGACCCGGCGTGTCCGTAGGGCGAGGGCACACGACGTTGAGGCCGTTGTACGGCTTCGTGTCGAGATGTTCCGGGCGATGGGGGTCCCGCAGCATGGCTCCGCCGATTGGCAGGCCGCGGCGACGGAGTGGTTCACGCGGCGGCTGGAGGACCCACGCTTCTGCATCGTGGTCGTCGAGGTGGATGGCGCGGTCGTCGCGACCGCCTTGGGCACACTCCGAGAAGCGCCCCCATCACCGCACTCGACCGAGGGCGATGTGCTGATCAGCAACGTATGCACTGATCCTGGGGCTCGGGGTCGGGGTCACGGCCGCGCAGCCTTCGACGCCGTGCTCGCTTGGAGTCACACCGTTGATGCGGGCCGCGCGGAGTTGCTCGCCACCGATGACGGTCGTCGAATGTACGAGGAATCCGGTTTCAGCGTTTCACGCACACCGGTGATGCGCGCGCCCCTGCATCCGCGGCGCGGACGCCTCATCAGGTAGCCGCTCACCGCGGCCGATTGGGCCGGTGCCGGGTCGTGGTGCGCCTGGATGCGCACACCGAGACCCTGCACCTATGGGACGTCGCGGCCGGCGGCCTGATCGCGACCCAGGCAGGTGCTATGCGCACGCTCGGGGTCACCGCTGGCACTGGGTACGTCCCTACGACTATCGCCGGTGCTCAACGGTATGAGGTAGTCCCGTGGACCGGTGGAGATCAGGCTGTGTGGGGATGAGGGCGTGCTACCTGTTGGGGTTCTTTACTCTGCGGGAGACGGCGTCATCAAACTCTCGTCGCAGGATTGAACGTGAATCTGCGGACCCCCAAACCCGGCGACCGAGGTATCGCCACTCGGCTTTTTCGTCCTGGTTTGAATCATCTGTCTCGGTCATGTACTGCTGAAACCCCACATCGAATGCGCGTTGTCCCTTTTCGGTTCCGTCGTGCGTGAGGCCCGCTCTAGCCAACGGGAAATCCGTATCTGGAAGTAGCACTATTAGTGCGGCAGTTTCAAGTGGGTCAGCTTTTGGGTGTAGGCGACTCCCGATCTGACGCAAGATTTCTAACTCGTGAAGGTTGGTGCGTTCGCGGGTTAGATCTAGGTTCGACTTATACAGAGCGTAGAGTGCGACGATGAGGGCGACTAGGCTTAGTGCAGCTCCGACAACCTGGGACAAGTCGACAACAAAAGACCACATGAGCAGACCTTAGTGTCCCGTTCTCCACGGCTTCCGACCCGACTCCTGAGTGAACTGTCATAATTCGTTATCGGCTAGGCCGGACAGGGCACCATCCGGCCTCAGGGCGGTTGCCTGATCGCGGAGGGGCGTAGACCCACCGGTCGGCGTGCGCCGGCCGTGGCGAGCATCGACGGGATCCAGTTCGGTAAGCCACCTGAGCATCGTCGTCCGCGAGCGGATGACTGGCGCTGGGGCGGTCGATGATGCGCTCGACCGAGCCGCCTCCTCGCGGCCGTGCCCGGTCAGAGCTCTGCTGGAGAGTCGTCGAGCAGCTTGGAGAAGAAGTCGTCCAGCACAGTCCGGCCGCGCTGGGGATCAGCGAGCTCGGCGCCGCCAAAGCGATAGACCTCGTAGCCGGCCAGGCGCAGGCGGCGGTCTTCTGCAGCCATGACGGCATAGCGCCTGGGGCTCGGGCGTCCGTCGTCGGTGGCGTAGTGGTGCTGGCCGTCCACCTCGAGCACGACGCGCCGCCGTCCGGGCAGCAGCAGCAGGAAATCCATCCGCTGACGGACCACCGAGCCGGGGCGCAGCAGCGGATCCGGCCGAAGGTACGGGTCGTAGTGCAGGTACACCTGCGGCAGCAGCGCGGGGACAGACCGATCGGTGTAGCGGTGTGCGTAGGCGCGCAGCAGGAGGCTTTCCGGAGGGCTGCTGCTGGTGGCGGTCGACTGCGCGAGTCGCCGGTAGAGGTGGCGGCCGGCGACGTCGAGGTTGGTCTCGTGCAGGATCTCGGTGGCCCACCACTCCACGAGGGCTCCCCAGGTGAGCCCGTCGTCAGGCAGGGGGCGGTCGTAGACCAGGCACGTCCCGGCGCCCTTGGTGATCTCGATGGTGTTGTTCAACGCGTCCCGCAGGACGATCTCGGGTTTCGGACCGGTTGAGGCGAAGATCAGATTCTTCAGCTCACCCGCGACACCGGTCACGCCGAGCAGATCGACGGTTGCCTGCAACTGCGGGTCGTCCCACTCCGACAGCACCACGCGAGCGACCGGCAGCAGCTCCGGCAGGCCGTGGCCCTGCAGGCGGGCCTGGACGTAGAGCCGTTTGCTGCGGGACGGATCGTCATCCTTGCCCTGAGCCGCCAGCCCGAGCCGCTCGCAGAACGCGGCCACGTTGTAGGACTTCAGGTTCGCCGCGATGGAGTCCGCGATCGCCTCGCGGACGGCATTGGGCTTCGGAGCCCCAGCCACCTCAGACGCCTCCGTGGCGCTCGGTCCATGAGGCGAGGGACGCGTCATCGAGCCCTTCGCCGTCGAGTTGCCGCCGTAGTGCGTCGATCGCCGCGCTGACGCCGTCGTCGGTGAGGCGCTCCAGATCGACGCGGAAGGTCATCTCGTTGACCGGCCGTACTCCCAGGGTGTTGTCCGCCCCGTCGGGCATCGTGCCGTCCTGGTTGCGAAGATCGCTGCGATCGGCGCTGATCAGGCCCATCCGGTGCAGCCGTCGGTAGGCCTCCCGCTGCGCTCGGGGCCGCTCGAAGGCCAGTCCCCACAGGTCGTCGTTCACGCTCAGCCCGTCGTCGTTGCTCTCCTGGCTCAACTGGTTCCGGTAGAGCAGGAACAAGTACGCGACCGTCTCGTCCGGGCCGAGGGCATGAACCCACCCGCAGGTGAAGAACTCTGGAGGCACGTCGATCACCAGCTCGCGCGCCGGCGCCGGGACCTTGTAAGGCTGGATCGGAGCACCACGCAGGACGCTCTCGTCGCGCACCGTGAACTCCTCGTACCGCGGACGGGATTCCTTTAGATCGACCTTGCCGAAGTCGTGGAGCCTGTCCAGCGCGGCGCGTAGTTGGTCGAGCTGGCTGTTCGCCAGGCCGCGAGACGTGCCCGTACGGCGCCCCGGCCGGCGTTCGGTCGGGAGCGCGATCAGGTGCCGCCAGCAGGGGTCGCCGGCCACCACCGGGTACGCCAGCGGGATCGGGGTCGGTGTGCCGATGGTGTTGGTCGGCTTGCGGCACTGCTCGACGAACAGCGCGACGAGCAGCATCTGCACCGCCACCCCCTTCGATGTGGCGAGCTCCCGCAGCGGGCTGATCTCCCGGCCTCCGCGCAGTACAAGACGTGCCCGGAGGCGGACGACCGGTGGGGCCGACTGCGGGCGCTGCGCCCAGAGGCGCTGCCTGACAGCTCGGGCAACGGCGTCGGCGGAGCCCTCGCGGCCCGTCCCGTACTGCAGGCGGGCCAGGAGGTCGAGGCGCTTCGACAACCGATCGTCGACCGTCCGCGCCATGAGACCTACTATCTCAAATCCGACTTTTGAGCGATTGCCTGTACGCGATTGACTGCTCGTTTGACGCTTCGCTCCAGGTGCGATGCGCGTTAAGGGGGCAGTCTATCCCGTGTCGAGCCGGCGTTGCAGGGGGGTCGCGCTCCTCGGCACTCTTCGTCTCGTACCGGGTGTGACCAGGAGGTTCACTCGCCGGTTCGATCCGGAGGAGCGAAGATGATCATCATGTTGCCGACGGCGGCGGAGCTCGCCGCGGGGGTGCTGCACAACGTCGTCCCGATCACGGGTTTGCTGATGACCGTGCTGGTGGTGCTGGTGGTGCTGACCGCGGTGTGGTCGCGGCACCCGGAGCGGCAGTGTCGGAGTGCGCAGCTGCTCGACCGAGTGCTGACCGCCATCAGCTCGGTGGCCACTGCCGCGGTGTCGATGTTCTGCACGATCCTGGTGGTGGTGGCCGCGGGCGTGGCACGACCGGCGGCCTGAACCCGTTGACGACACGAACGGTCCCGGCGGCGCGCCGGGGCCGTTCGTGTCGCTTGTGGGGTTTAGCGGTGCGAGATCCTGCCGCCCATGTCGGACTGGTGAGCTGCCAGCCGGCGGCTCCAGCGCAAGCGGCGGATAGCAGCGTGCCGGTCACGGTCCCTGGCCCCAGCGCCGACACCACTAGGGCGTGTCTCCTAAAGCGCGGAGCCAGGTGACGATCGCCTTCAGGACGGCGCCGCCGCGGAAGGTCAGCGCGAGCTTGTCGTAACGGGTGGCCAGCCCGCGCCACTGCTTGACGTGGCAGAACCCGCGTTCGACGACGTTGCGATTGCGGTAATCGGCGCGGTCGAACGCGGGCGGGCGGCCGCCGCGTGCCCCTCGCCGTTTGCGGTGTCCTTGCTGGTCGGCGGGCTCGGGAATGACGGCGACGATCCGCCGCTCGCGTAGATGGCGGCGGATCGCGCGCGAGGAGTAGGCCTTGTCAGCGCGCAGTCGTTCCGGCCGTGTTCGGGGACGTCCCGGGCCCGCTCGCGCGATGCTCAGATGCGCCATCAGGTGCGGGAACATCGGCGAGTCCCCGCCTTGGCCCGGTCCGAGCAGGACCACCAGCGGCCGGCCGTGACCATCGACGAGCTGGTGGATCTTCGTCGACAGCCCGCCGCGAGACCGACCCAAGGCGTGATCGCCGGGCTCGGCGAGCAGATTCGTGTAATTCGATCCTGCCCCCTGTGTCGCGGGCCAGGGTCGCGGCGTGTTGGTGGGCGCGGAGGATCGTGGAGTCCACACTGACCGCCCAGTCCACGATCCCGGCGGTGTCGGCGTCGGTCAGCAGAGCCGCGAGAACGTGGTCCCAGGTGCCATCGCCGGAGTGGCCCGTGAGGAACAACGGAACGGGATCCATCGGTAGAGCGGCGCCAGCCCGGGGCTCGCGGTAGCGTCGCCGCGTTCGGGGAACGGTCTGGGCTCGACGTTCGAGTCCGTGGCGTGCTGGGGGTTCTCCGTGCCCGTCGAGTTCCTCACCGACGCGCAGGCCGCGACGTACGGCTGCTACGCGAGACCGCCGTCGACGGCGGAGCTGGACCGCTGCTTCCTGCTCGATGACAAGGCCCGCGCTCTGGTCGAGGCGAAGCGGCTGCCGCACACCCGGCTGGGGTTCGCGGTGCAGCTCACGACGTTGTTGTTCATCGGCCGGTTCCTGGCCGATCCGACCGATGTTCCGACCGAGGTCGTGGACTACCTGGCCGAGCAGCTCGACATCGTTGATCCGTCGTGTGTGAAGGACTACCGGGTCCGGGAGATGACCCGGCTCGAGCACGCAGCGCAGATCCGCGAGGCGTACGGGTTCGTCGAGTTCACCGCGGCGGCCGAGGAGCTTGCGCGGTGGGTGGATGACCGGGCGTGGACCACCGGGGATGGCCCGAAGGCGCTGTTCGACGGCGCGGTGGTCTGGCTTCGGGAGCACCGGGTGCTGCTGCCCGGGGTGTCCACCCTGGCTCGGTTGGTGGCCCGGGTCCGGGACGCGGCGATGGCGCGGCTGTGGGACACCCTGGCCGCCCCGCTGACTGCGTCGCAGGCCGCTGCGTTGGATCTGTTGTTGGAGATCCCTGACGGGGCACGAACCTCGGAGCTGGAACGGCTGCGCCGGGGCCCGACCCGGGCGTCGGGCCGCGCGATGGCAGCGGCGTTGGATCGGGTCAGCGAGCTGTCCGCGATCGGCGTCGGTCAGATCGAGCTGGGGGCGGTCCCACGGCGGCGGGTGATCGAGCTGGCCCGCTACGGCATGGCGGGGAAGGCGCCGGCGTTGCGCCGCCACCCTTACGCCCGCCGGCTGGCGACGCTGCTGGCCACGGTGGTGGGGCTGCAGGCTAGGGCCACCGACGATGCGGTGGAGCTGTTCGACGTGCTGATGACCACGGAGCTGTTGGCCCGTGCGCAACGCCAGACCCGTGACGAGCAGGCCCGGCGGTATCCGCGGGTCAGCCGCGACGCCGGGAAGTTGGCCGCCGCGGTCGGGGTACTACTCGAGGCCACGACATGGGGCCCGGAGATCACGCTGGAGCTGGTCTGGGACGCGATCGAGAACGTGGTCTCCCGGGCCGAGCTGCGCACCGCGGTCGCGAACATCACCGACGTCGTGCCGGCCCCGGGCACAGATCCCGACACGGAGTGGCGGGCGACCCTGGCCGACCGCTATGCGGTGGTGCGCCCGTTCCTGCCGATGCTGTGCACGGCCATTCGGTTCGACGCCACCGCCGAGGCCACCCCCGTCCTCGACGCGCTGCGCGCCCTGCCGGACCTGCTCGATGCCCGCCCGACGGCGCGGGTACCGGCGGGGTACCTCGACGCCCGCAAGGTCGCGGTGGACCTGGTCCCGCCAGGCTGGGCGCGGGTGGTGTTCACCCCCGGGCGACCGGAGACCACGGTGAACCGGGCCGGCTACGTATTCTGCGTACTAGAGCTATTTCACCATCGGCTGCGCCGCCGCGACATCTTCGCGCTTGCCTCCGGTCGCTGGGCCGACCCGCGCGCGCAGCTGCTGGACGGCCCGGCGTGGGAGGCCGCCCGCGGCCCGGTGCTCAACGCCCTGCAGCTCCCGCACGATTCCGACCCGCTGCTGGCCGAGCACGCGAGCGACCTCGACGCCGCGCTGCGCCACGTCGCGGGGCGCCTGATCGCCAACACCGAGGTCTCCATCGACGAGCAAGGCCGGTTGCACGCCGGGAAGATCGACGCCGTCTCCGATCCGCCGAGCCTGACCGACCTGCGGCGCCGGTGCGAGGCGATGCTCCCGCGGGTCGACATCGGCGAGGTGGTGCTGGAGGTGATGTCCTGGCACCCGGAGTTCGCGGCGGCGTTCACTCCGGCCTCGGGCGGCCAGGCCCGCCTGGACGACCTGTCGGTGAGCGTGGCGGCCGCGCTGACCGCGCACGCGCTCAACGTCGGGTTCACGCCGGTCCTCAGCCCCGGAGTGGCGGCGCTGACCCGGCACCGGATCAGCCACGTCGACCAGAACTACCTGCGCGCGGAGACCTACGCCGCAGCGAACGCCCCGCTCATCACCGCTCAGGCCGACATTCCGCTGGCCCAGGCGTGGGGTGGTGGGCTGCTCGCGGCGGTGGACGGTGTCCGGTTCGTGGTGCCGGTGCGCAGCATCGACGCCCGTCCCAACCCGCGCTACTTCGGGCGCAGGCGCGGGGTGACGCTGCTCAATCTGGTCAACGACCAGGCCGTCGGGCTGGCCGGGCTGGTCGTGTCGGGCACCCCGCGTGACTCGCTGCACGTGATCGACCTGATCTACCGCCAGGACGGCGGCCGCCGCCCGGAGGTCATCATCAGCGACACCGGCTCGTACAGCGACATGGTGTGCGGGCTGATGCGGCTGCTCGGGTTCGACTACCGCCCCCAGCTGGCCGACCTGCCCGACGCGAAGCTGTGGCGGATCAACCCGGGCGCGGACTATGGCCCGCTCGCCACCGCCGCCCGCGGGAAGATCGACCTCGGTCGGGTCAGGGCGCACTGGCCCGACCTGTTGCGCTTGGCCGGGTCCATCCACACCGGCGCGGTCAGCGCGCACGACGTGCTGCGGATGCTCGCCCACGGCGGCAACCCGACCCAGCTCGGTGAGGCCCTGGCCCACTACGGGCGGATCTTCAAGACCCTGCACGTGCTGTCGTATGTCGATCAAGCCCCGTACCGGGCGGAGATCAAGGGCATGCGCAACCTGCAAGAAGGCCGCCACGACCTGGCCCGGCACGTCTTCCACGGCCGCCGCGGCGATCTGCGCCGCGCCTACCACGAGGGCATGGAGGACCAGCTCGGCGCGCTCGGGCTGGTCCTGAACTGCATCACGCTGTGGAACACCGTCTACCTCGATGCCGCCCTCGCCCAACTGCGCCAGGAGGGCTGCCCAGTGCGCGGCGAGGACGTTGTACGGCTCTCGCCCTACATGCGCCGTCACCTCAACGTGCACGGGCACTACTCGTTCCAGCTCCCCGACCTCGCCGGGACCCGCCGTACGCTGCGCGATCCCGACACCGGCGACGAGGACGAGGACCGTTGACCGCCGCTCTACCGGGCGTCGAGCCGCCGACATCGCGCCGCGCAGTGCTGACGTGATGGCGGCTCCGGCAGGTCGACCCCAGGTCCACATCGTCGCCGCCGCTCATGCTGCTGATCGTGCTGTGCACCGGAGGACACTAAACCGCTGTGACCGACCGTCACCGGTTCTCGGTGACGGTGGTCCGCAGGCGCCGACCTACGATCGCGCCTTGACCTGTCACGCCGCTGTCCACGCTGCAGCGCGAGGTACCCGGCGGCCGGTCGACGCCGGCAAAGCGCGGCGAGAATTTGCATCGGCTATTGACTATGACAGCGGCGGACGATGATAGCATCGTCGTATGACGATGCTGCGTGCCCGACCAAGCGTCTTCAGCGTATTCACGGCTCGTCTGCCGTTTCTGGGTCACACGAGCACGCCCGCGCTGCGTCACGTGCCCGGAACGCTGACAGCGTGTCGGACCGCGCGCGAGCGCCGGCGCCGCCGTAGCGGTCCTCACCCCGCTCGCGGTGCCCCACCGCTCGGTCGGCATGTCATGTCGTAGCTCACCGGGACCACGCTCCGCTGGAGCGGCGTGCCCGAACCGCCGTACCGCCCGCTCCCCGGCGGCCGACTCTCGCCGACCGAACGATGTCGGCGACCACCAAGAAGGCAGCAGCCATGGAACCCCTCACGTGGACCCTGCAGGCCATCGGCCTGTTCATGGTCACCAACATCGACGACGTCATCGTGCTGTCGCTGTTCTATGCCCGAGGTGCCGGCGTCCCGGGGACCACGGCCAGGATCCTCGGTGGTCAGTACCTCGGTTTCGGCGCCATCCTGGCCGCGGCGGTGCTCGTCGCCCTGGGCGCGCGCAGTTTCCTGCCCGAGGAGGTCATCCCGTACTTCGGCCTGATCCCGCTGGTCCTGGGCCTGCTCGCGGCCTGGCGGTCCTGGCGGTCCTGGTGTGACGGTGACGACGATGACGACGAGGGCAAGCTCAGCGGCAAGGCGCTCAGCGTGCCCGCCATCGCCGCGATCACCTTCGCCAACGGCGGGGACAACATCGGCGTCTACGTACCGGTCTTCGCCACCGTCGGCACCGGCGGCATCATCGCCTACTCGATCGTGTTCCTCGCCCTGGTCGCCGTGCTGGTCGCCGCGGCGCGCTTCGTCGCCACCCGCAAACCGATCGCCGAGGTGCTGGAGCGCTGGGAGCAGGTGCTGTTCCCGATCGTGCTGATCGGTCTGGGCATCGTCATCCTGGTCGAGGGCGGCGCCTTCGGCCTGTAGGTGCCGGCGTGCCGCGGCTGCGGTCTGTTGAGGCGGCGCATCCGCGTACTGCTGGCGGCACCGCCTCTCCGCGGCGAGACGGAGCCGGTGCGCTGTCATCGGCTCCGCCGTTTATCATCGCCTTATGCCGATTGCTGTCGCTGGTGCGAGGTCGGACGGGGACCCGAGCGATCGGGCGGAGTCGCGCCGATGAGTGCCTGGCCGAGATCACGCTCGGTCGCCACGGCCGGTGTCACGGCGGCGGTCGCTGTCCTGGTCGATGTGGTGACCAAGTGGCTGGCCGATACCCGACTGCCCGGCGCGCCGGTAGACCTCGGGATCGGGCGCCTACAGCTCAGCTACAACACCGGGGTGGCGTTCAGTCTGGGCGACGGGCTGCCGACCTGGGCCGTGCTCGCGCTGGCCGGGGTGATCACCAGTGGCGTGCTGGTCGCGATCGTCGCCGGCTGGCTGCGCCCGCCGGTGCCGGCGGGCCTCGTGCTGGGCGGTGCGATGGCCAACATCGTGGACCGGGCCGGGGACGGCGCGGTCACCGACTTCCTGTGGCTGGGCTGGTTCCCGACGTTCAACCTGGCCGACACCGCGATCACCCTCGGGGTGCTCGCCCTGCTGTGGGCGTCGTGGCGCACCGAGAACCGCAGCGTCGCAGGACACGCCACGGAGCAGGAATCGGCAGACCAGGGCCGCCCCCCTCGGACGGCACCTCGTGAACCCCACGGCACCTCGTGAGCGGCGGCCCTGGCGACCGCGCACCCGAACCAGCCGCCGACACTGCGGCGACCAGGGTGATGCGCGGGCCGGGTGCGATGCGTCAGCGGGCGGTGGGGGTGAGGAGCACGCCGCTGCGGGGGCGGGTCGGGACCCGGGACAGGTCGACCTCGAGGTCCTGGGGTGGCAGCGTGTAGTCCAGCCGGGCGAGCGTGCGGGTGGCGACGGCGATCATGGTGAGCACGACGTCCTCGCCGGGGCAGCGGTGCCCGGTGGCCACGTCGCCACCGCCCTGCGGTACCAGGGTGTCCGGGTCGACCGGGCCGGCGAGAAAGCGGTCGGGGTCGAAGCGGTCGGGGTCGGGCCAGTGCGTCGGGTCGTGGTCGGTGCCGTGCACGTCGAGCACCACCAGCCCGCCGCGCGGGACCGGGACGCCGAGGACGTCCTGGTCCTCGCGGGCCACGGCGGCGAGCACCGGCACGAACGGGTAGCGCCGGCGCACCTCCTGGGCGAACGCGGCGACAGCGCCCTGGTCGGGCTCGGTGTCGGCGAGGCGGTGGCGCCATTCGGGGTGCTCGTGCAGGGCCATGCCGGCGAAGGCCACGTACCAGGCCGCGGCCACGGTTGGGCGCACGAAGTTGAGCAGTGCGACGCCGGCGACGCGGGCGGGCAACGGCCGCCCGCGCAGGTCCCGGGCCGTCGCGACCGCGTGCAGCGCGGTACCGGGCGCCGGGTGGATCTGTCCGAGGCGGGCCCGGCGGACGAGCCCGGCCGCCCACCGGCCCAGCCGCGCGCGGGCGAGGGCGGCCCGGGCGAAGGGCCGCCCCGGCGTGCCGAACCCGTCGACGATGTCGGCGAGCTGCCGCGCCCGCCGGGGCAGCTCCGCGGACGCCATCGGGATCCCGGCCCACGGCAGCACGGCCGCGCCCAGGACCTGCACGGCCTCGTCGAACAGCCGCACCGGCGCCCCGCCCGCCCAGCGCCGGGTGACCGCCTGCCACTCCTGCTCGGCACACCGACCGAGGTCGGCCACCGCGTCGGCGGTGAGCACCCGCAGGTACAGCGCCTTGCGGTGGTGGTGCTCGGCATTGTCGAGGCCGTGCACCGTGTCCCGGCCGAACAGCACCAGCTTCAATGGGGCCGGCAGCGACCCGCGGCGGCGTAGCCGCGGATCGTAGAAGCGACGCACCCCGGCCGGGCCGCCGATCAGCACCGCGCGGCGGCCCAGCAGCCGGGTCGGTACCGCCCACGGGGCCGTCGGGGGGTCTGGCCGCAGCCCGCCGGCCCAGCGGTACCCCTGACGGAGCAGCTGCAGCGTCTGGTCCCTCACCACGTCCTGCACCTACCCCTCAACCTCGGGAATCCGTCCGGTGTTCACCGGCATCAGCCGCGATGTGCGGCGTCGAGCGGTTGCGGGCGCGTCGGCGCCGACGGCGGGAGCACCGTGGCGGCGGTGGGAGACAGCGCGCGGGTGCGGCCGGCGCGCACCCCGTTGGCGATGACCAGGATCTCGGCGAGCTCGTGCACGGCGACGACCGCGGCCAGGCCGAGCACGCCGAGCAGGGCCAGCGGCATCAGTCCGACGATGATGGCCAGCGACAGCCCGACGTTCTGCAGCATGATCCGCCGGGCTCGTCGGGCGTGGTCGAGGGCCTGGGGCAGGTGGCGCAGGTCCTCACCCATCAGGGCGACGTCGGCGGTTTCGATGGCCACGTCGGTGCCCATCGCGCCCATGGCGATGCCCAGATCCGCGGTGGCCAGCGCGGGGGCGTCGTTGACGCCGTCGCCGACCATCGCGGTGGGCCGTTCGGCGCGCATCGTCGCGATGAGTGCAGCCTTGTCCTCAGGTCGCAGCTCGGCGTGCACGTCACGGATGCCGGCCTGCGCGGCGAGCGCGGCGGCGGTGGCGTGGTTGTCCCCGGTGAGCATCGCGACCCGGTAGCCGTCGCGCTGCAGGTGGGCGACGACCTCGGCGGCCTCGGGCCGCAGCTCGTCGCGCACGGCGACCGCGCCGAGGACCGTCCCGTCGGCTTCGACGAGCACCGCGGTCGCCCCGGCCTCCTGCATGCCGCGCACCGGCCCGGCCAGGTCACCGGGGTCGATCCAGCCCGGCCGGCCCAGCCGCAGCGCACGCCCGTCCAGGCGGCCGGTGAGCCCGGCGCCGGGCACGGCCTCGACGTCGGCGGCCGGGGTGGGCTGGTCGACCGCGGCCAGGATCGCGCGGGCCAGGGGGTGCTCGCTGCGCGCCTCCAGCGCGGCGGCCAGCGCGAGGACCTGCTCGCGGGTGGCGCCACCGGTGGTGGCGACCTCGATCACGACGGGCCGGTTGCGGGTCAGGGTGCCGGTCTTGTCCAGGGCGACCTGGCGCACGGCGCCCAGGGCCTCGAGCGCGGCGCCGCCCTTGACCAGCACCCCCATCTTGCTCGCCGCGCCGACCGCGGCGACCACGGTCACCGGGATCGAGATCGCCAGCGCGCACGGTGACGCGGCGACCAGCACGACCAGCGCGCGTTCGATCCACACCAGCGGGTCACCGAACACGCTGCCCACCACGGCGATCAGTGCGGCGGCGACCAGCACGCCCGGGACCAGTGGACGCGCGATCCGGTCGGCGAGGCGCTGCGCGGCGCCCTTGCGGGACTGCTCGGCCTCCACGATCGCCACGATCCGGGCCAGCGAGTTGTCCGCGGCGGTGCTGGTGACCTGCACCTCCAGCACGCCGGTGCCGTTGATCGACCCGGCGTACACCTCGTCGCCGGGGCCGGCCTCGACCGGCACCGACTCCCCGGTGATCGCCGAGACGTCCAGCGCGGTCCGCCCGGTCCCGACGGTCCCGTCGGTGGCCAGGCGCTCCCCGGGGCGCACCAGCATGGTGTCCCCGACCCGCAGCTCGCCCGGAGCGACCACGATCTCCAGGCCGCCGCGCAGCACGGTGGCCTGCTCGGGGACCAGCGAGAGCAGCGCGCGCAGGCCGCGGCGGGTCCGGGCGATCGAGTACTCCTCCAGGCCCTCGCTGATGGAGAACAGGAACGCCAGCATCGCGGCCTCGCCGACCTCGCCGAGCGCGACGGCGCCGACCGCGGCGATGGTCATCAGGGTGCCTACCCCGATCTTGCCCTTGGCCAGGCGGCGCAGTGTGGACGGCACGAACGTCCACGCCCCCACCGCTAGCGCGAGGACCTGCAGGGCGAGCTCCACCGGCGCCGGCCCACCGGACCAGCCCACGACCAGCGACGCGCCGAGCAGCACCCCGGCCACCGCGGCGGCGCGCAGCTCGGAGACCTCCCACAACCGCTCCGGCTCCCGCTCCGCCACGACCTCACCGGTCTCGGCGTCGACGCGGGGCTCATCGGGGCCGCACCCGCACGCGTCACTCACCGCGCACCCCCACGGTGCCGGTACCGAAGTTCGGGCACAGCGCCACGGCCGACCCGGTCGCCCCCAACAACCTCTCCGCGGCGGCGAGCAGGTCCAGCAGCTCCGGGCGGGTCAGCGAGTAGAACATCTGCCGGCCCTCCGGACGGCCCATCACCAGGCCGCAGTCGCGCAGGCACGCCAGGTGCGCCGACACCGTCGACTGCGCCGACCCGAGCCGCTCGGTCAGATCCACCACCCGCGCCTCGCCCCGGGCGAGGTGCTGCACGATCGCGAGCCGGGTCGGGTCGGACAGGCTGTGGAACAACGCCGCAGCCGGCATCAACTCCTGGCGCGGGGACACCGCCACCGCATCTGGCATCGTCATGCGGCGATGATAACGCATGTGGCCCATGTTCGGCGCCAGCTTTTCGACGCCCTCGATCGTCGCAGCCCTGGACACCGCCGCGACACCTCTGGTATCCATCGCTAGCCAACGATGTAACCGCATATCGTCGATAACTGGGAGGTCTGTCGTGTTGATGAACCGGGTGGAAACGGCCCTGGTGAACAGCCCGCCGCGGCGCGCGTTGCAGCGGTTCTACGAGACCCCGACGCTGCTGCGGCTGGGCGGGGCACTATCCCCGGACGCGCGGGTGCTCGAGGTGGGGTGCGGGGCGGGGTACGGCACCGAGCTGATCCTGCGCCGGTTCGCCGCGGCTCGTGTGGACGCGATCGACCTGGACCCGGCCATGGTCACTCGGGCGAAGCGCCGGCTGGCTGGTTACGGGGAGCGGGTGCGGCTGGCCACCGGCGACATGACCGACCTGCGCACCGCCCTGGACGCCGAGGACAACAGCTACGACGCGGTGTTCGACTTCGCGATCGTGCACCACGTCCCGGACTGGCGAGCGGCGCTGGCGGAGATCGTTCGGGTGCTCAAGCCGGGCGGGCGGTTCTACTTCGACGAGGTCACCGCCGCCGCGCTGGCCACCCGCGGCTACCGGTGGCTGTTCGACCACCCCACCGAGGACCGGTTCACCGCGAGCGAGTTCGTCGCCGAACTGGAGCGCCAGGGACTGCAGGTCGGGTCCCGGTGGCGCACCCGGGTTCGCGGGCACTACCTGCTCGGGGTGGCCCAGCGCCCGTACAGCGACGCCGCACCGCGGTGAGCCCCGCCGGCGAGGACGGGGCGTTGCGGCTGCTGCTCGACGCCCGCCGGACCTACCGACACGGCCCGGAGGCGATCGACGCCCGCCAACGCGCCCGCCTGGCCGAGCTCGTGGACTTCGCCCGCGGCCACGGCAGCGTGTACCGCGAGCTCTACCAGGACCTGCCCGGCCGGGTGGAGGACCCGCGCCTGCTGCCGGTCACCAGCAAGGCGGCACTGATGGCACGGTTCGACGACTGGGTCACCGACCCGCGCGCGAGCAGGGAGCGGGTGCAGGCGTTCGTGGCCGACCCCGCCCAGATCGGCCAGCCGTTCCTCGCCATCCCACCCGGCTACCGCGGCGGTTCCCGAGCCGGCTACACGGTGGCGACCACGTCGGGTACCACCGGCACGCGGGGGATGTTCCTGCTCGACGAGCGGGCACTCGCGGTGACCACCGCGCTGAGCTCGCGCATGCTCAGCACCTGGCTGAACGCGAGCGCGCTGCCCCGGCTGATCGCCGGGCGGGGACGACTGGCGATGGTCACCGCCACCGGCGGGCACTTCGCCTCCACCGCCGCGGCCGCCCGCCTGCGCCGCACCAGACGCGGCCGCCGCCGGGTCCAGGCGCTGTCGGTACACACCCCGCTGCCGGAACTGGTGACCCAGCTCAACGCGTTCCCACCCGCCGTGCTCGCCCCCTACGCCACCACCGCGGCGCTGCTGGCCACCGAACAACAGGCCGGGCGGCTGCGGATCCGCCCCGCCCTGGTCGCGCTCGCCGCCGAAGGCCTGCCCGACCCAGAGATCGCGCGGATCGCCACCGCGTTCGGCTCCGCGGTGGGCAACTCCTACGCCGCGACCGAGTGCCCGTTCCTGTCCTACAGCTGCCACCACGGCTGGCTGCACGTCAACGCCGACTGGGCCATCCTCGAACCCGTCGACGCCGACCACCGGCCCACCCCGCCCGGCCAGCAGTCCCACACCGTGCTGCTGACCAACCTGGCCAACCGGGCCCAGTCGATCCTGCGCTACGACCTCGGCGACAGCGTCCTGGCCCGCCCCGACCCCTGCGACTGCGGCAGCCCACTGCCCGCGATCCGGGTGCAGGGCCGCACCGCGGACCTACTCACCCTCCCCACCACCCACGGCACCACCGTGACACTCACCCCGCTGACCCTCTCGACCCGCCTGGACCGGCTGCCCTCCGTGGCGCTGTTCCAGATCCTGCAGATCTCCCCGACCGAGCTCTCGGTGCGAATCCAGCCCGCACCCGGCGCCACCCCGCAGCAGGCCTGGGCCCACGTGCACCGCGAACTCACCGACCTGCTCGCCGCCCACGGCCTCGCCCAGATCACCGTTCGACGCGCCGAGCAGCTCCCCCAACCCGCCACCGGCGGCAAGTACCGACTGGTTCAACCGCTGGCCGACACACCGGGCTGACCACGCCACACGTGGCGTCGACCGACCATGCGCTGTCGGCTGCTCGGCCGTACCCTCTCACGATCTTCTCTCCGGTCGACGACGCAGGCGTCGCGGCGCACGGATCGCGACCTCGTCTCGTAGACCGAACCCCCACCGGGACACCCCGGCCCCGCCCGCGAACCGAAGATCGCTGCTGCTCGGCGATTCCCGTAAGACCCGCCCGATGAAATGCCCGATGAAGGGGCGCTTACTGGGACACTCGCACGGTGAGCGGACTACTGATCGGCTACGCCCGGGTCTCCACCGACGAACAAGACCTCACCGCCCAACGCGACGCCCTCACCACCCTCGGCGTTGCGCCCGAGCGGATCTACGTCGATCACGGCCTGACCGGAACCAACCGGGCCCGGCCCGGGCTGCGCGAGGCGATGGCCGCGTGCCGCGGCGGCGACGTGCTGGTCGTGACCAAACTCGACCGGCTCGCCCGGTCGCTGCCCGACGCCCGCGACATCGTCGCCGAGCTCACCGCCCGCGAGGTCAAGCTCAGCCTCGGCGGGTCGGTCCACGACCCGACCGACCCGGTCGGCAGATTGTTGTTCAACGTGCTGGCCATGGTCGCCGAGTTCGAGTCAGACCTGATCAAGATGAGGACCCGGGAGGGCATGAAGGTCGCCCGCGCCAAGGGCCGGCTGCGTGGCAAGAAGCCCAAGCTCAGCCCGCGCCAGGAGTCCCACCTCGTCGAGCTGCACCACGCCGGCGCGCATACCTGTCAACGGTTCGTCAAAGTTGACCCCCTCCGGGACTCCGAAAAATGACTCTGGGGTGGCCTGGCAGCTCAGTGAGACAGTGCATGGATGCTTGCCGACGAGGTGCCGGCCTGGATCGTGGCGTGGTGTCGAGATCACCTCGGCGGCGAACCTGTAGAGGTTCTGTTCGACCTCGTGCAGATGTCGTCAGTGCTGGGGATGCGTCTGACGGACGGATCCGAGGCAGTCGTGAAGGTCCGTGAGGACGACGGCCGCGGGGCTGGCTGTGTGCGCGTGCAGGCGCAGCTCGCTGAGCGCGGGTTTCCGTGCCCGAGACCGTTGACGAGGGCAGTCACCTCGGACGGGATGGTCGTTCATGCCGAGGAGTTCCGGCCTGGCGGGGAGGTGTGGGGCGGCGATTCCCCCGAGGTCGCAGGGCGCTATGGACAGGTGTTCGGCTGGTTGCTTGAGGAGCTGCAGAACGTGCAGGCCGGCCCGCTGCTGCCGAATCCGCGCTGGGTCCGGTGGGACCACCCCGGGCCCGGCGTCTGGCCGAGCATCGCTTTCCTCGATGAGAAGGACCAGAGCCTCGTGCCGCAGTTCGTCAGCGAGGTCGCCCAGCGAGCGCGGTCGCGGCTGCGAGCGGCGGACGCGCCCTGTGTCCTGGGCCATGCCGACTTCGAGGCGCAGAACCTGCGCTGGAAGGGCCCGACGTTGTGGGCGATTCACGACTGGGACAGCGTGGCCTGGCAACCCGAGGCTGCGCTGGTCGGTGCTGCGAGCGGAGCGTTCCCCAGACTGCCTGGTGAACCGCCGTCGCTGGCGACGATCGCCAGCTCAGAGGCGTTCGTGGAGGCATATCAGCAGGTGCGCGGCCGATCGTTCACCGCCGAGGAGCAGGAGCTCGTCTGGGCAGCGAGCCTGTGGCCGGTCGCCCATAACGCCCGCTGGGACGCACTGCATCGAACAACGACGTCGCCCTCGACAGCGGCGCTGGTCGGGCAGGCGACCGATCGCCTCGCTTGGGCTGGTGCATGACGGGCCGAGGTCAGTCGCTGGTGGCTCGATCCTTCGCGAGGAGCTCGCGGCGCGCCCGGGTCCGGTAAGACTCCCCGGACAGGGTCAGGACTTCGGCGTGGTGGACGAGACGGTCGATCATGGCTGCGGCGACGACGTCGTCGGAGAACGTCTCGCCCCACCGCCCGAACGGCAGGTTCGAGGTGACCATGACGCTGCCTTGTTCGTAACGCGAGGCGATGAGCTGGAAGAACAGGTTCGCCGCGTCCTGGTCGAACGGGATGTAACCGACCTCGTCGACGATGATCAGCCGGTAACGACGGATCTTCTTCAGTTCCGCCTCCAGAGTGCCGGTGTGGTGGGCGGCGCCGAGCCGGGCGATCCAGTTGGAAGCGGTGTCGAACAGGACAGAGTGCCCAGCCTGCGCGGCTTTGACCCCGATCCCGATCGCCAGATGCGTCTTCCCGATCCCGGGCGGACCCAGCAGGATCACGTTCTCCGCCTTCGACACGAACGTCCCCGTCGCCAGGTGAGCGAGCAAGTCCCGGCGTAACGAGGGCAGATGGTCGAGGTTGAAGTCCTCCAACGTCTTGACCTGCGGGAAGTGCGCGGTCCGGATCCGCATCGTGGTCCCGGCGGCCTCGCGGTCGGCGACCTGGCGGGCCAGCAACGCGGCCAAGAACTCCTCGTGCGACCAGTTCTGGTCCCGCGCCTGCTCGGCCATCTTCTCCCAGCAGGCCGCGATCGTGGGGACCTTCAACGCCCGGGTCAGATAAGCCAGCTGCGCGCCCAGCCCGTCCGAGCCAGCCGTCTTCGTCGCGGTGGTGCGGGTCCCGTTCGTAGCCGGGCTGGTGCTGGTGCTGGTGGGACTCATAACGGTGTGGCCTCCGCAGACTGGGGAGTGGAATGGAGATCAGGGGTGGGGTCGAAGTCGACGCCGAACAAGGCGTCGTAGTCCGGCAGCGCCCGCAGGACCACGGTGTGGCCGTCGGCGTGCTGACGTGCCGTGCGGGCGCCGGCCTCACGTCGGGCGGCGAACTCGCGGCGCAAGACCTGCGCCGCCGCCAGGTGGGCCGGGTCGTTGACCACCGCCCGCTGTGCCCAGGACCGGCGGTGGCGGGCCACGACCTGCTCGTCGCAGACCACGATCACCGTCGAGAGCGAGGCATAGACCTCGACGAACCGGCCGATCACCCGCGGGTCCACCGAGTAGTCACAGGTGTCGACCCGGACGTAGTGATCACGGGCCAGCCGGGTCCGATGGCGCAGCCCGACCGCCGGGGCGACCGGTGACAGCCCGAGCATCGCAGCATGGTCGGCCTCGAACAGATCCACCGGGCGCCCGCCGACCGAGCGGACCGCCCGCTGGTTCGCCCGGGACAGCCAGCCCTCGAGCTGAGCGGTGAAGTCCGCCGGTGAGGTGAACGAGCGCCCCGGCAGGAACGAGGTCTCCAGATAGCCGTTGGCGCGTTCGACGATGCCCTTGAACTCCGGGTCCCGCGGCGGAGCGAGCTGGATGCGCGTGGCCAGCGTTCCGGCGAACGCGGCGACCGGGGCATTGACCCGGCCCTTGATCGCGATACCTGCCTCGCGGTCCCAGACCAGCGTCCTCGGCACCCGCCCCAGCGCGGTGATCAGCTGCCACATGCCTGAGAGCAGGTCACCGGTCTGACGCGACGGCAGCAACGTCGCTGACAGGAACCGCGAGTAGCCCTGGGCCATCACCAGCACCGGCAGAATCCGCGCCTGACCGGCGCCGACAGGGATCTTCGTCGGCGGGAACCACAGGTCGCACTGGGCGAGCTCCCCGGGCCGGTAGGACATCCGGGTGACCGGATCGACTCCGACGTACTCGGGGCGGATCTTGGCCAGGCGCTTCTTCAACGGCCCCTCGGAGTGAGTCGCTCTGGGGCTGATGGAGACTCGCGCTATGGGATTCCGACCGGGTGTTGGTCGTCCCGGTGGGCAGCGTAGAACGCCTGCTCGTACTCGTGCGGAGGCCGGTCTCCGAGGTAGCCGTGCAGGCGCTGGTGGTTGTGCCAGTGCACCCAGCCCAGCGTCGCGAGCTCGACGTCCTCCACTGTCTTCCATGGACCGTCTCGGGCGGGTCCGCGGATCAGCTCGGCCTTGTAGTAGCCGTTCACGGTCTCGGCCAGCGCATTGTCGAACGAGTCCCCGACGCTGCCGATCGACGGAACCGCGCCGATCTCAGCGAGCCGCTCGCCGTAGCGCACCGACGTGAATTGCGACCCGGCATCGCTGTGACAGCGCAGGTCCGGCAGCCGGGTGCCGCGCGACCAGCGCGCCATCTCTAGCGCATCGAGCACCATGCTGGTGCGCATGTGCCCGGCGACCCGCCAGCCCACGATCATCCGCGAGAAGGCGTCGACGATGAAACACACGTAGGCGACCCCGGCCCAGGTCGGCACGTAGGTCAGGTCGGTAACCCACAGCTGATTCGGCGCGTCGGCCCGGAACTGGCGCTGCACCAGGTCCGGATGGCGCGCCGCGACTGGATCCGCCCGAGTGGTGCGCAGGCGCTTGGTCCGTCGGGCGCCCTCGATACCCGCCGCGCGCATCAAGCGGGCGACCTGGTCACGGCCGACGTCCAAGCCGTCGCGGCGGGCGGCCTTCCACAACTTGCGTGCCCCGTAGACGCGGTAGTTGTTCTCCCACAACCCGACCAGCCGCGGGGTCAGCTCGGCGTCCCGCCTGGCCCGCGCCGAGGCCGGGCGGGT